>JAOAHW010000163.1 GCA_026415015.1 Syntrophorhabdaceae bacterium | reverse complement strand
CCCTGCCAGCAACTGCATCAACCCTGAGTTCATTTTTCTTTCTTAGGTTCCAGTCTTTTAGCTTGACAAATACCATGCCATTGGATTGGGTCCTTCCAGAAAATCCTACCCCTGCCACAAACATGCATGATTCAACAGCATCTTTCTCATTTTCACGGAAATATCTCTGTATCTCATTTAGAACACCTTTTGTCTGTTCAATGGTTGACCCTGTGGGCATAATCACCTGTGAGAGAAGTATACCCTGGTCCTCATCAGGCAGGTATGCTGTGGGTAGTCTTAAAAGCACCACACCCACTGCAGCTATAATCACGATATAAACAATCACATACCTTACGACCCTTGAAAAAGACCTCTCTACAATCCTTACATATACATCCCTTAACCTGAAGAAGGTGCGGTTAAACCTTGAAAAAAATGGCCTGAGTATGCGGATTGAGCCCTCTGATTCATCATGGCCAGGAGCAATAGGCTTTAGCAAGGTTGCGCAGAGCACTGGGGTAAGGATAAGGGCAACAAGAACCGATAGAAGCATGGCTGATACAATGGTGATAGAGAATTGTCTATAGATAACACCTGTAGAACCACCAAAGAATGCCATGGGACCAAACACTGCTGAGAGAACAAGGCCTATGCCTATCAGGGCACTGGTAATCTGGTCCATGGATTTGGCAGTTGCCTCCCTTGGGGATAAGCCCTCCTCCCTCATGATACGCTCCACATTCTCAACAACCACTATGGCATCATCTACAAGGAGACCTATTGCCAGGACCATGGCAAACATGGTGAGCATGTTTATGGAAAAACCAAATATACCAAGGACAGCAAAAGTCCCGAGGAGGACAACAGGGACTGCAATAGTGGGTATAAGGGTTGCCCGAATGCTCCCTAAGAATAGCCACATGACAAGGAAAACAAGGATAATGGCCTCAATAAGTGTCTTTACCACCTCCCAAATGGCAACCCTTGTAAATGGTGTGGTGTCATAGGGGTATGTTACCTTCATACCAGGGGGGAAATATCTGCTCATCTCCTTTAGCTTTGCCTTTATCCTGTCTGCTGTTTCTATGGCATTTGCCCCTGCCACAAGACGGATTGCCATACCAGCAGAGGGCATTCCATTATAAAACGACTCTATGTCATATGTCTCAGTACCGAGCTCTGTCCTTCCCACATCCCTTACCCTGATAATTGAGCCATCAGGGTTTATACGGATAGGCACTGCTGCGAACTCATCAGGGGTCTTAAGGAGCCTCTGGACTATAATAGAGGCATTCAGCCTCTGACCATTAACAGCTGGTGTGCCACCCAACTGACCTGCAGATACCTCCACATTGTAAGCCTTCATTGCCTTTATGACATCCTCTATGGTGAGGTTGTAGCTTGTTAGCTTATCAGGGTCAAGCCATATACGCATGGCATACTGGGAGCCGAAGTTTTCAACCTCACCTACACCGGGTATACGGGCAAGTACCTTTTCAAGGTTGGACTGGGCATAGTCCCTTAAGTCATTTCCATCCATGCTCCCGTCTTCAGAGATGAGGTTTATAATGAGTAGCCAGTTTCTTGTTGCCTTTCCCACAGAGACACCCATATTCTGGACCACTTCAGGCAGCGATGCCATGGCAAGCTGGAGTTTGTTCTGAACCTTTGCCCATGCAAGGTCAGGGTCTGTCCCTGGCTCAAAGGTAAGCTCAATCCTTGATACACCAGAGGAGTCACTGGTGGCAGACATATAGATCATCTTGTCAAGGCCTGTCATCTTCTGTTCAATAATCTGGGTTACGCTGTTCTCCACTGTCTCTGCTGATGCACCAGGATAGTATGCCTGGATATAGATAGATGGTGGTGCTATGGGTGGATACTGGGATATGGGCAGTTTATATATGGCAAGCCCGCCGGCTACCATGAGGATTATGGCAATAACCCAAGCAAAAACAGGCCTATCAAGGAAGAATCTGGACAGCATATTGCGCCTCCGCTAATTTGTTTTTGCAGAAGGCCTTTTCTCTGCACCAGGCACACTTTGGTCTGCCCCGCCTTCCTTTGGTGCTGATACCTTTACAGGGACACCAGGTCTTACACGCTGGATGCCCTCTGTGATAACCTGGTCACCAACAGAGATACCTTTCTGGACAAGCCATCTGTTTCCTATGGCCCTGTCAAGGATTATGGGCCTTACCTGTGCCTTGCCCTCTTTGTCCAATACAAGGACATAAGGATTCCCCTTTGGGTCACGGGAGACTGCCTCCTGGGGGATAAGGATGGCGTCTTTGTTAACACCCTCTTTTACTATTGCCCTCACAAACATCCCTGGCAAGAGCCTTGCCTCTTTATTGGGGAATATTGCCCTTATTATTACTGACCCTGTAGTTGGGTCAACTGTTATGTCCCTGAACTGCATGGTGCCTTCTTGGGGATATATCCTGCCATCCTCAAAGGCAAGTTTAATCTTTTTCTGTTCAATACCATCATATCTTATGCGGCCCTCCTCAAGGCGGCGCCTGAGGTCTGCAAGCTCTGTGGTCGACTGAGGTATATCTACATAGATTGGGTCTATCTGCTGGATAGTTGTGAGGGCCATAGGCTGATTCGCAGTAACCAATGCACCCTCTGTTACATTTGACTTTCCAATACGGCCTGATATAGGCGCTGTGACCTTTGTATACCCCAGATTAATCCTCGCTGATTCCACAGCTGCCTTCCAGTAGCTCACATCTGCCTCTGCCTGTTTTAGTGCTGCAGAAACATCATCAAACTCCTGCTGGCTCACTGCCTTATCAACAATCAACTCTTTATATCTATCATATCTCTGCTTGATTGCTGGCAGGTTTGCCTCTGCCCTTCCAAGGGCACCCTTTGCATTATCAAGGGCTGCCTGAAATGGTGCAGGGTCTATCTGATAGAGTACCTCACCAGCCTTCACATCTACACCCTCTGTAAAAAGCCTCTTCTGGATTATACCACTTACCTGGGGACGCACCTCTGCTATCCTGTATGCAGATACCCTTCCTGGGAGTTCTGTGGTAAGGGTAATCTTTTCCTGTGATACCTTCAAGACAGTGACCTCAGGGGGGCCAGACTGGGGAGGTCCTTTTGGACCCTTACAGCCCATAAAAACAAGACAAAAGATAACAACAGGTATTATTATCAAGATTTTTTTTATCGAATATCCATACATAAAACACCCCTTTTTATGTTGTGTCATCTGTCATTTATCTCGATTTAAAAGCCCGTATAGAATCAATCTACAGCACTCATCAGGGTCAAAGAGGTTATCCGGGTCAACAACAACAGAAAGTATAAAACCCCTTATGATCCCCATTATAACCTTTGTTGCCTCTTCAGGGTTGCACTTTACAAAGATACCTCTGTCTATACCTTTCTGTATTATCTCCATTATGAGGGCCTTCTGTCTATTGAAAAACTCTTTTTTTATCTCAATGCCAAAGGTAAAACCCTGTTCCCTGCTCTGGGTAATAATAAACTCCCTGTTCTTTTTTGCATATTTTATGCTTGTATTGATATAATTTAAAATGGCATCCAGGGGATTATCTATGTTTTTGAAAAGATCTTCTGCCTCTTTTGAAAACTCGTCGAGTTTTTCTTTTATAAGAAAGAGACATAGTTCATCCTTGTTCTTGAAATAGAGATATATGCCTCCTACGCTTATACCTGCGTCCTCTGCTATCATCCGCATTGTTGCCCCTGCATAACCGTGGAGTGAGAAGATCTTCAAGGCTGAATCTATTATACTCTGCCGTGACTCTTTAGATGAACGTCTGTTCATGTGAATTGTTGTTCAGTCTACATTGTCATGGAAAATATGTCAATTAAAAAATGAGAGGATGAAGATCTATTTTTTGTTGAGTAAAAAGTGTGTTTAGAAAATCCATAAAAAATTTAAACTGCAAGTAAAAATTTTATTGAAATTTCATATTTATAATTTGAAATTTCATGGTTAACAAAGTCAATGCGGTTAGCCATGGATGACCTTAATCTATCCCGATTATGGGTTATCTATCCAGGAAAACAAAGATATCTACTCTCTGAAGATGTTATTGCCCTGCCTCTTTCAATGATAGAAAAAGAATTAGGATAGCCAATATTAAAGGCATTTTTTTAAGATTCTTATGGTTGAATTGTTCAGGATTCTCAAGGTATAATCAATTATAATGTCCTTTATAGCAGACCTCCATATCCATTCGAGATTCTCAAGGGCCACAAGCCCTGATATGACCCCTGAGGGCATCTGGAGGTGGGCACAGCTAAAGGGTATAGCTGTAATAGGCACAGGTGACTTTACACACCCTGGGTGGTTCAAGGAGATTGCAGATAAACTCGAGCCATCAGAAAATGGGCTTTTGACATTAAAAAAACAGTATCGCAATCAAGACATACCCTCATCATGCAGGGCAGATGTGTTTTTCATGGTAACTGGAGAGGTAAGTTGCATATACAGTAAAGACGGCAAGACAAGAAAGGTCCACTGTATCCTTATGGTGCCGGATATGCAGACTGCTGCCAGGATCAATATAACCCTATCCAAGATAGGTAACCTCAAATCAGACGGTAGACCTATCCTTGGTCTTGATGCCAGAGAACTCCTGAATATTACCCTCGATGCCTCCCCTGAGGCCTTATTTATCCCTGCCCATGCCTGGACACCACATTTTTCAGTTTTTGGTGCTGCCTCAGGTTTTAATTCCTTGAGCGAATGCTTTGAGGACCTCACCCCTTATGTATTTTCCATTGAGACAGGCCTCTCTTCAGACCCTCCTATGAACTGGCGGCTCTCAAGCCTTGACAATATTACCCTCATATCTAACTCAGATGCCCATTCACCTGTAAAGATAGGAAGGGAGGCAAATATCTTTGAGACAGAGGTATCTTATAGAGGGATTACAGAGGCCATAAAGACAAAAAAAGGTTTCAGAAACACAATAGAATTCTTCCCTGAAGAGGGGAAATATCACTATGACGGCCACAGGAACTGCGGTATATGCCTTGCCCCTGAACAGACAAAGGCCTATGATTATATCTGTCCTGTCTGTAAAAAGAGGATAACTATAGGGGTTATGCACAGGGTTCAGACCCTTGCCGATAGAGATAATGGTTCAAGACCAGAGGGTGCACCTGACTACAGGTCTATCATCCCCCTCAATGAGGTGATTGCCGAGGCCTTAAAGACAGGGCAAAACAGCAAGGCAGTGATGAGTGAATACTTCAAGATTATATCTAACCTTGGCCCTGAGTTTAAGATACTCCTTGAGACCCCTCTTGATGACATTGGCCGTGTATCTCATCCCCTTATTTCAGAGGCCATAAAGAGGGTAAGGGAGAATAAGATTCACATATCTCCTGGTTACGATGGGGAATATGGGAGGATCAAGATATTTGAAGAGAAAGATATAAAGGTAAATAGCAGGCAGATGAGCCTCTTTTAATGCTGCTATTTTTAGTGGTCTCTATTTCAAAAAAATGACAGAAAATCCCATACTATCAGGCCTTAACAAGGCACAGATAAAGGCAGTGACCCATACAGAAGGACCTCTCCTTGTGGTTGCAGGCCCTGGGACAGGGAAGACCCACACCATTGTGAGACGTATCGCATATCTTTTAGATATAGGCGTTAAGCCCCATGAGATCCTGGCAATCACATTTACAAATAGGGCTGCCAGGGAAATGAGAGAAAGGACTGAGGCATTTACAGGCCAGAAAGGTATAGGTATCTCCATAGTCACATTCCATATGTTTGGCCTTAATATGTTAAGGCATATTACAGGCAGGGAATTTACACTCATTGGCAGGGATGAACAGGTGGAGATATTAAAAGACCTCACAGGAGGCCGTGTAAAGGATGGCCTTGATGCCCTGGATAAGATCTCAAAGATAAAAAACCTCTTTGATGAAAAAGGTATGGAAAATAATAGTATATACCAGAGGTATCAGGCGATTTTAAGGGATATGAATGCCCTGGACTTAGATGACCTCATACTCTTGCCTGTTGAGCTCCTAACAAGGGATGAGAAGGCATGGTCTTATGGAGAAATGTTCCGATACATCATGATAGACGAGTATCAGGATATAAACCCCAGCCAGTACAGGCTGATTAAAGCCCTTTCAAGGTTCACATGGAATATATGTGCAGTAGGTGACTCAGACCAGGCAATATATGCATTCAGGGGTGCAGATGTAGAAAACTTCCTGAATTTTGAAAGGGATTTCCATGGGGCAGAGGTTGTGGTGCTTGATGAGAATTATCGCTCCTCAGGGATTATTCTGGAGGCATCACAAAACCTTATAAAAAATAACACCAAAAGGATAAAAAAGGATATCCATGCTATAAGGGAGATAGAAAATATACCGATAAAGCTCATATCTACCTATGATGAGAGGGCTGAGGCAGAGGCGATTGTCAGAGAGATTGAAAACAGGATAGGTGCTATAAGCCATTTTCACATCATGCAGGCAAAACAGAGCTATGATTATGGTGAGGGGTCATATAGATTCTCTGACTTTGCCATCCTGTACAGGACTAATAGCCAGTCCAGGAAATTAAAAGAGGCATTTGTCGAGGCTGGAATACCCTTTAAAGTCATAGGTGACACAGACAGCAGAGTTTTAAAGCAAATAGAAGAAAGGCTCAAGAACAGGCTAAATGATATAAGCCATGGCTCAACCCTTGAGTCTATCCTTGAAGAGGCATTTAGCTCTGTAGAAGATGATGAATTGACAGGCCTTAAAAGAAACCTTATTTTTGCTTACAGAGACCTGCCAGTAGTAGAGGGGTTATCAAGGGTGATAGATGAACTTTCCCTGTTTACATCCCCTGATGCCTTTGACCCAGAGGCAGATGCAGTACACCTTATGACTCTTCATATGTCAAAGGGTCTTGAATTCAAGGTTGTGTTTATTGCCGGTGTAGAAGATGGCATAATCCCCTATAGATTATCCCAGAGGGATGGCGATGATGAGGAGGAAAGAAGATTATTTTATGTAGGCATGACAAGGGCAAGGGATGAGTTGTGTCTTTGTTACTGTGAAAACAGGTCTGACCACGGCAAAGGCACAGGCCAGAGACCATCACCGTTTATAAAAGAGATACCTGAGGCCTATATAAAACACATGGTTTTATCCAGGAGAGAAAAGGCCAAGAAAAAACCAAGACAACAGAGGCTTTTTTAGAAGGGAAAGTCCTCTATATCCTCATATACATCCTCTGTAAAACGGGGTGTGCATATGGCAAGGAATAAAAGGTCTTCTGTCCCTGTATTTTTTATCCGTTGCGGGCACATAGGTGGTATTATTACAATATCACCTGGGTTGACCTCTGTAGGAGGCAGGGCACCTATCTCCACAACCCCTTTTCCCTGTAAGATATAGTATCGCTCGAAAGTATCCTTTAGCCTGTGCCAGCGTGTGATAACCCCTGGTTCAACCCTTGCCTTTGCAATGGATATTTGAGGATGTTCAGGTATATTTAAAAGCTCTGTTATATAGCATCTTTCAGGTGTCAAATATTCTTTTAAGAGGCCCTCTTTGATTATTACCTCTTGCATAATGAGCCTCCTTCACGCTATCTCGTCAGGCAGGGCTATCTCATCATCTGTGAGATAACACTGGGGGTCTTCTCCCCATATATCACCTGTTGCTGCCTCTGCCCTTACCCTGAAATTCCCCCCGCATATATCAAGCCATCTGCATTGCCTGCACCTGCCTTTGATAAATCTCTTTTTTTGTTTCAGCTTTGCCATAAGAAGGTCTGATGTATCCATCCATATATGGCTAAAAGGCCTCTGTCTTACATTCCCGAAGCTGTAATGCCTCCAGAACTGGTCTGCATGGACATTCCCCTCTTCATCAATACAGGCAATCCCAACACCTGATGAATTACCCTCATTCATCATAAGGAGTTTGTATACCTCTTCTGCCCTCTTTTTGTCTTCCTGAAGCAGACGGAGATACACATATGGGCCGTCTGCATGATTGTCTACTGTAAGGACCTCTATATGTCTTCCCCTATTAAAAAATTCTTTTGTCCTATCCATTATGTAGTCTACAACCTCTCTCTGTTGGTCATGGGTCAGGTCCTCATCCATGAGATTTGAGCCCCTCCCTGCATATACAAGGTGATAAAAGCATACCCTGTCAATATTCTCCTTTTCAAGGAGGTCAAAAATCCCTGGTATCTCTTTATAATTCCTCTTGTTTATGGTAAAACGCAAGCCCACCTTTATACCTGCCTTTTTTGCATTCCTTATACCCTCTATTGCCATATCAAAGGCACCCTTCTTACCTCTAAAGGCATCATGGACATGCCCTATACCATCAAGGCTCACACCTATATAAGATAGCGAATATGCAGAAAAGATATTTGCCTTTTCTTCTGTAATAAGGGTCCCGTTAGTGGATATAACAGCCCTTAGACCCTTTTTCACAGCATAATCAATAAGCTCAGGCAGGTCCTCCCGAAGCAGAGGCTCGCCACCTGAAAAGAGTATAACCGGGGCACCGAATGCAGCAAGGTCATCTATAATTGCCTTTCCCTCATCTGTTGTAAGTTCATTACCTGTGTACTCCTCTCCCTCTGCACGGGCATAACAGTGGATACACCTAAGATTACACCTATTTGTCATATTCCATACCACTACAGGTCTTTTATCCTTTGAAAACTGAAGGAGGTGTGATGGCAGTAACCTTGAATCCCTGCCATATCTCAATGGGTCTGATGCCTCAACAGCACCGCAGTATAGCTTTGATATGCCTATCATGCCTTATTTTGTCTCTAAAAATATAAAAAGTCAACCCTTGTTCTTGCAATAGACCTATATATATGTTATGTTTAGACATTCGGGGCGTGGCGCAGTTTGGTTTAGCGCGCTTGCCTTGGGAGCAAGAGGTCGCTGGTTCAAATCCAGTCGCCCCGACCATTAATTTTATTCGAGTAAATCCTGGGAGACCTATGAAATTAAATAGAATCAAGCTGTGGTGGAGGGCTACAAGGCCCTTTTCCCTTACAATAAGCATCCTGCCCCCTATTCTGGGAGGGCTTATTGCAAAGATGGAGAATCAAAATCTTGAGATAAACTGGCTATATTTTTTCCTTGCCCTTATAGGCTGTGTCATAGCCCACGTAGGGGCCAACATGATAGCAGATTACTGTGATTATAAAAAAGGGGTGGACAGGGAAGGTACCTATGGCTCAAGCGGTGTGCTTATAGAAAGGCTTATGAGACCAAAAGAGGTCTTAAAGGGCTCTATAATTGCCTATATCATTGCAACATCCATAGGCATATATCTTGCTTATTCAATACCTAATGGTGTTTTCTTGATATGGATCATCCTCGTCGGTGGAATACTGGGCTTCTTCTATACAGTAGGGCCGTTTTCATTTAAATACCATGCCCTTGGTGACCTGGCAGTATTTGTATCCTTTGGACCTGCCATGACCCTGGGTGCATATTTTGTCCAGGCCCATCACTTCTCATGGACCCCGGTTCTATATGCAATACCCATAGCCTTTCTCGTGGATGCAGTCCTCCATGGGAACAATCTAAGGGACATAAAAAATGATATAGTGGTAAATATAAAGACAGTGCCCATACTAATCGGCGAGAGCAACTCAAAGGTCATGTATCACGTCCTTGTCCTCGGTGCATATATATCTGTAGTCCTTCTTATTGTCTTGAATGGACTGCCTGTCATCTCCCTCATAACTCTATTATCCCTTCCCCTGGCAATAAAATTAATAAGGCTTGTGAATGCCAAGGAAAAGGTGAGCGAAAATCAGTTTGCCATGATAGATGCTGCAACAGCCCAGCTCCACTCTGCCTTTGGCATGCTTTTTATCATATCCCTTTTTGCCCAGCATCTATTTATCCGCTAACTAAATGACCTCAGTTATTAAGGCATTACCTATTGTGTTATCCATTGTCCTTGCCTTTACCCTATGGTATCTAACTTTTATTGTAAGGCCTTTTAATTTCTGGTTTATGATGACCTTTAATACAGTCATATTGAGTGCCATCTCCTTTTTGTGCGGGGGTATGGCATTCAGGTGGAAGGAATGGAACCTGAAGAACATCCTTTTGGGTATAGCCCTGGCTGCAATCCTCTATGGTATATTCTGGCTGGGCCACCATATCCTCATATGGTTAAATAACATAACAGGCATAATGCCTGAGCGGGCAAAAAACCTACAGTCTATATATGCAAACAGAGAGATAATCTCTCCTTCCCTTATTGCCTTACTTCTCTTCTTCCCCATAGGTTTTGGTGAAGAGATATTCTGGAGAGGCTATATCCAGAGGTCTATGGAGGATAGATGGGGTAAGCCTATTGCCTTTATCATTACAACTATTCTATATACAGGTGTCCATATCCCTACTGCCAATCCCGTCCTTATACTTGCCTCCTTTGTGTGCGGGATATACTGGGGTGGTGTCTACTCCATATCAAAAAGCCTTGTCCCTGTAATAGTATCCCATATGGTCTGGGACCCCTTTATATTCGTCATATTTCCCATCGGGCTATAAAGTGTGTTTACTGAATGGTTTATACCTTTGTGCCAATATACAGATAGGTGACACCAAAGGTGAGCCTGTAGAACCTAATGCCACTAATACCTGCCTCCTCCATTAACCTTACAAACTCTGGAGGCTTTGGGAAGTTCATAATAGAATCAGCAAGATAGTGATATGCCCCTTTATTCTTTGAAAACCTCCTTGCAAGGACAGGCAATATATAATTGAGGTAAAAGTAATAGAGGATATTGGAGAACCAGTTTCTTGTAAATGCCATCTCAAGAACCATGACCTGTCCTTCAGGGACTACAACCCGTGCCATCTCTGAGAGGGCCTTTTTCTTGTCAGGGATGTTTCTAATTCCAAAGGCAATCCCTGCCACATCAAAGGAGCTATCAGGAAAGGGCAGGCAGCAGGCATCGCCCCTTACAAGGTCAATCCTATCATCTAGTTTTTTTTCTACTGTCTTTTTTTTACCCAGATCCAACATCTCCTGAATAAAGTCAAGGCCTACTACCTTTATATTCTGGTATCTCTGTGCTGCATACATGGCAAGGTCGCCTGTCCCGCAGGCAACATCAAGGAAAAGGTTAGTCTTATTAAACTGCATTTTTTTCACAGCAAATTTCCGCCAAGCTATATCCCGTCCAAGACTCAATAAATGATTTAAAAAATCATACCTATCTGTAATGGTAGAGAAGATATCCTTGACAACCTCTATGTGCTCTTTATCTGTAATCCTCTGGACTGAGGGATATTTTTTTTCTTTTTCAACCATATCAGTCAACCTAATCTATCCTTTAAAAAAATCAAAAACCTGTCCATTTAAACATTTTTTTTAAAATAAATAAAGCCCCTCAGATAACCTGTCAATAAAATAGAGATATTGTTCATAGGTCTCCTGTGTATTGTTTTTAATTGATGTTTATAGTAGATTTTTAAAAGACCTTTTAGGGTAAAATAAAAGATTAGAGGCATTGAAAATATGATATCTCCTCTTCCAAAAGACACAAAGAAAGCCCATGAATTAAAGGATGATGACCTGATATGTCACTGCTATGGATATACAAAGAGGGATATAGAGGAGGATTACCTGAAAAACAGCCGCTCCCTCATATTTGAAAAGATTGCTTCTGAAAAAAAGGCAGGCCGATGCCAGTGCACTACTAAAAATCCAAAGGGTATATGATGTCTACCTGATGTCCACCAGGTGGTGGAATATATTAAGTTCAAGGCTTAATGGGTTTTTATTGTGATCTTTTCCTCTATAAATTCTTGTGCTTTGGTCTTATCTTTTGTAACTATCTTTATCCCCCTTGTCTTGTCTCCTATGTCATTCGGGCCTGTCTTAATCTTATACACTGCCCCTGTCTCCTCAAGCTCTATGTCTCCAAGGGCTACTGTTGAGGCATAGACAACAATACTCTCCTCACCGAAGGGAGGTGTTACCTCAAGGTCAAACCTGTCTGGACCTGATGGGACTTCATATACGACCCCACCCTGAAAATAGTTTTCCTTTCTGTAAGGGTTGGGTAGTATCTGGATAAGGCTTCCATCAGCCTGCCTGTAGATGAGCCTTGCATAAAAGGGCTTGTTGCCTTTCATGTAGACCTTTATCCTCTCACCTGATCTGTATTCTCTCTTTTCTGTCCATACCTGAACCTTCAGGGGTGCCATCGGGTCATCAAGGACCTTTGTGTCAGATACCCTCTTCATTGCCTCTTCATCTGGTATGACCTCTGCCTTTATCTTGATCCTGTAACAGTCTCCAACCTTTGGAGGTTCGCTATCCCAAATCCCTTTTGACTCCAGTATCCTTACCTTTGCATTGGTATAGGCATTTACAATATCCTTCTGGACTTGAAAATCTTTAACCTGGGTCTCAGCCTGTATATAGGTTGAGACATGTTCAATAGCCTTTTTCTTTCCATCCTGAAGGGCAGCCTCCTCTGTCTGCCTCTTTGTCCTGTCTTCACCCATGCAGGCATATCCATCAGCATCTACTATGCTTGATTGGATGGCAAAAAGGGGTTTATAACTGAATGTAAAAACTAAAATCAGAAGAAAAAGTATTGTTTTATCCATAAGACATCTCATAAAGTCTCCCTTACTTTTAATAATGAAAGAATATTTAAGGCATTATGCCCATCCATAACCTCAACCTCCCCAACATGGACTTAAAATGCCCCTAACTGACACGAAGAGATCTTTATCTTCTTTGACTCGCATATTGCAGTAACTACGGGCTTTAAGATCTTGAATCTTTTGGATATATTCCATGCAGATAAACAAGGCAGGCGTCCGTCAACAAGGGCTTCTGTGATAGCTGATTCAATCTCTGGGTCTATGGCCTCTGATAGAACAGGTATATTTTTTTTATTTTCATATCCAAAAAGCCCGAGCTGACATTCAATAATCTTTAATTCAAGGAGGTCTATTGTCTTTCCCACCTCGTTAGGGTCTATGTTCATCTGGGTTGCTACGGTGTGGGCACTGACACAGGATATCCTGTTGTTTTTTGCCTTTTCCTTGATAAGGGCAGCTATCTTTTGATTTAATTCACTGTCTTTTCTTTTACCTGCATAATTTTTAGAGTCTTTTTGGGTCATTTTTTACCTCCAACTTATTTGATTACACCTATTTTTCTACAAGCTATAATAAAACAGTTCAGGGGAATGGTTTTCAAGTCTTGTCTTTATGTTATGATACCTTATATTAAGTTTCAAGTGCAAAGGTTGAAAGGGACCAAATTTCTTATTATCAAGGCTCAATTATCATACGGGAAAAGTCTAGTTTTCCCCTTAATATAATACCTTCTTCCTTTGGACTGGCAATTTTTATATACACCTCTGGCAGACCTGTGATAGGGATGGCAATGATAAGGCTTCCGAGGGTGCGAATCTTCTCTGGGGAGTTGCCTTTCCTCCATATGGAAAAGCTAGGCCCTGCCCCTCTGTCTCCACTTATGGCAATAAAGTCATCCATGCTAAAAGACCTTTTCTTTTCCAATAGATAGTTTATCCGTCTTAGCCTCTCTTTACTACTGGATGTGTTATTTTTGTTCTCTCCTGATAAATCTGGGTCAATATAATGGTTTGTAAATGCAAGGACACCGCTTTCAGTCTTTTTTACTGCAACCTTACCACCTGGTGCCACCTCAATCATGGCTATTATATAAGGGTCTGCAAGCATATAAAGGGCAGGGTGACTATTGATAAAGATATCTCTGTCTTCAAGGACTGCATCCACAGAGCTAAAGGTCTTCAAAATCCTCTCTGTTAGGTCCTCTTTGGCCACATGCCTTTTTATTTTTGGCACTCCCATTGCCGATGCATTGAATACAGCAAGGCCGCAGTCATTTATACCCCCAATAATATAGCCATCTGCCTCTATATCAAAGAGCCCGAAGACCTTGTGGCCTTCCACAGGATATAAAAACCGCATCTGGGTTACAAGGTGAGGGGAGTTGTCCCTGTTTTTTCCAATGATTGCCCCTTTTATATCTGCCTTTTCACCTGTTGCTGCCCATACTGTGCAACCATGGACAGTAGCAGGGTAAAGATAAGAGATTAAGATCAGGATAAAAATAAGGACCTTTAAAAAAGGTCTCCCTTTATCCTTCTTCAAGCATGGCATGGGAGAAATAACTGGCTGTAAAGGGGATAAGGTCATCGAACTTTTCTCCTACCCCTATGTATCTTATGGGTATCTTGAGGCTGTGGGCGATGGGGAGTATAAAACCACCCTTTGCAGTGCCGTCAAGCTTTGTTATAACAAGGCCTGTTATATTTAATGCATCATTGAATGTCTTGGCCTGAACAATAGCATTCTGACCATTGGTGGCATCCACAACAAGGAGTATCTCATGGGGTGCACCCTCTATCTCCTTGCTTATCACCCTCTTTATCTTTTTCATCTCCTCCATTAGGTTTGTCTTTGTATGGAGCCTCCCTGCTGTATCAAGGATCAAAACATCTATACCCCTTGCCAAAGATGCCCTCACTGAATCATATGCCACAGCAGCAGGGTCTGACCCCTCTTTATGCTTAACAACATCTATATTTAGCCTGTTTGCCCACACCTCAAGCTGCTCTATGGCTGCTGCCCTGAATGTATCGCAGGCACCGAGAAGGACAGATCTCCCATTGTCACAGAGCATCTTAGCGATCTTTGCAATGGTTGTGGTCTTGCCTACTCCATTTACACCGAGGGTTAATATTATAAAGGGTTTCTTTCCATCCATAGACATGGGTGACTCAACAGGCTTTAATATCTTCTCTATCTCTTCTGCCATACACCTCTTGATGTCTTCTGTGTTTTTTATATGACCCCTCTTCCATCTCTCCTTTATCCTTTCCATAAGTATCTGCGCTGTCTCAATACCTGTATCCGCTAATATAAGGGCCTCTTCTATTTCATAAAAAGAATCCTCATCAATGGGTTTACCTTGAACTATCCATTCAATGCGGGTAATAAGCTGTTCCCTTGTCTTTGTAAGTCCATTTTTTATCTTCTCAAATAGTCCCATATCTATTTATAGATCTCCTCTTATTCCATATATGCCTTCAAAGGGGCCTGTCCCTGTGTTGAAGAGTTCTTCAATGCCATCTTCATAAAAATCTATCTGTTCCACAATAAGCTTCTCAAGCCTTGCTATATCTATATCTCCGCTTTCTATCATCTTTAAAACATCTGTAATAGTGGGAAGGGGGTAAAGATGTTCATAGTTATCTATGTAATCCTTTAGTGCCTTTAGCCCTTCTGTTTTGTCTTTTTTAAGTAATATCAGTGCCTTATAGCCTAAGAGTCTCAGATTGTGCTCATCTGCCACCATTATCTTCTCTGCCTCTTCTATCCACTTTATGGCATCTCCAATCCTGTCTGTCTTATAGTCTATATATGCAAGATACACAAGGGGTAGGTAGTAGTTTAACTGGGTCTTTGCCCCTTGAAAATAATGTCTTGCCCTCTCATAATCATTATTTTTTAGGTATCTCTTCCCCTCCTCCATATCCTGGGAATAAATATTAAACTGCTTCACTATGGTACAGGAACACAAGAGTATCCCTAATAGGATTATAAGGCTAATACCTCGTGACTTTTTTATGTCTCTGGGACGTAAGGTTTTCCACATAGCTTGCATACCCCATTCTCTACAACTCCTATGCATGTGCCGTCACTGCACAGGATCCTGCTGGATATATCTATTGTATCGCCTTCTTCCACTTCGCTATCTTTCAACCTCAGGTCTGCCCCACACAGGTAGCAATAATTGCCAAGGGGTCTTATGTTCTCACCACATTTGACACATTTTATGGTCTCTATCTCAGCCTGGCACTTTTCACAAAGCATATGTCACCTCACCTTAAGGACTTTTATTACCTTTCCTTTATCAAACTCTATATACATGGTGTCCTTATTGTCTGGAATTATCTTCCAGGACGGCCTGTATGTCCATAGGATTGTATCTGTTGTTGTCTTACTTACCATATTTGGCTCACCGTATCTTGATCTAACCTGTTCCTCACTCATGGATATTAAGGCATTCTCAATTCCCTTTTCGTCATATTTTTTTGCCCCTTTAAAATAGCTGCACCCTGGCAGAACCAATACTATAAGGAGTATGGTATATCCCATTACAGATAAAGGGCTTTTTTTAGTTTTCCACATTTTTTGTGGAAAACATGTGAAAAAATTGTAGGCATGTTTTAATAACATACTAAAATTAAAGATATTTTTTTCATTTTGCCTAATGGTTAAGCAAAAAATTTTTTTAAACATTTTCAATATTTAGCCCCTTATGATTTTTTATACAAAAATTCAATAGGTAACCCCCAGGGTCCATAAGAGCGTGTCTTTTTTGTCTTTTAGAGAGATAAGCTATATAATACATTGAACTCATAATCCTTAATACTCAATAATCCTTATTAGTATAAACACCAAGGTTGAGATTTTTTCAATATCTCCCTATATTAACACAAACACCTTTGTTTATCAAAGGGTTGTGTATCTGTGTTTCTTTGATGCCTTTTTCAGCCTCTCCATGATGGCCCTTCCAAGCCCCTTTTCAGGTACCCTCTCTGCATATATAATATCCACATCCTTATTGTCTAATTCAATAAGATAAGAGAAAAAGTTTGCTGCTGCCTCCCTTAGGTCGCCCTGTTCAGAGAGGGTCCTCACATACCTTGAGATAACCCTTATCGTAGGTCTCTTAAAGGATAGGAAGGATGATTTTTCTGTAGCTATCTCTAATGGAGAATTAACAATCTTGAGAGGTCTATGGGGTGAATAGTGATAGGGCAAAGAACCTGGGGATTCGCAAACCCCACTGTCCTTTGAATCATAGACAGACCCTATGACCTCGGATATCTCCTCTGCACTTATGGCACCGTGCCTGTTTATATAAGCACTTTCATCTAAAAATGACACTATGGTTGATTCTATGCCAAAGACGCTCTTGCCCCCATCAAGGATAATCTCAACCCTGTCCTTTAGCATCTGGGCTACATGGTCAGCCCTTGTGGGGCTTATGTAGCCAAAGGGGTTTGCGCTTGGGGCTGCAATGGGTCTTTTGAAGGTTTTTATCAATTCCTGTGCCACAGGGTGTGCAGGCATCCTTATCCCTACTGTGGTTAAACCTGCTGTTACTATATCAGGGATGATGGGTCTTTTTTTAATGATTATGGTAAGTGGGCCAGGCCAGAATCTCTCTGTTAGCCTCAATGCCTTGGGAGGCACATCAACAGCGAGGTCATGAACCCACTCCATTTTATCTATATGGACTATGAGGGGGTCAAACCTCGGTCTTTTTTTTATCTCAAATATCTTTGCCACTGCATAGGGATTAAAGGCATCTGCACCAAGACCATAGACTGTCTCTGTGGGAAAGGCAACAACACCGCCCTTTTCCAGCAATTGTTTTGCCCTATGAATGGATGAATAATCAAGGCCATCTAAGATTTCCATTTTAGGGTATCTTTTCAAAAAAAGAATATTGTTAAAAGCAGGGCTTATTTTGGCTCTATAGGTTTATCTTTGTCGTTTTCTTTTTTCGGGGTCACATCAATGGCATCAGGCTCTTTCATGCTCTTTTTAAAGTTTTTTATGCCTTTACCCAGGGCACCCCCAACATCGGCAAGTTTACCTGCACCGAATATAATAAGAACAATAACCATTATTACAATAAGCTCTGGCATCCCTAGACCAAACATCTCTATCTCTCCTTGATAAAAAATATCACCTTTATCCCTTATTAGTCAATACAATAATTGATAATAAATCCTCTTGCTCTGGAAATATACCTATCCTACATTTGTGGTAAGGGTTTTACATTAAAAGGTCTATAATCTATAGTCTTTAGTCTATAGTCTCTAGTTATAGTCTGTTTTCTCATCCCTGCCCATTTATCTTTAGCCACTGTCTTGCATACTCTAAAGCACTATCCCTATCTTTTATCTCCCCTGATATCTGCCTCTCCTGTATCTCAACAAGACACCTGCCTATAGGAGGCCCTTCTTTAAAACCAATAGACATGAGGTCATATCCGCTGATAAGCCTCGGTAAAGGTTCTTCCTTCCATTTTTCATAACTTTTCAATATATCCCCACAGACTGCCTTTACCTGTTTTGTAGATTCATTGTCCTCGCCTCCTGAACTCCCATACATATCACAGATGCTCAAGAGTATAAGCAGTGGGGTCAACTCCCCCATCTTGAATACAACCCTTCTTATTGCCCTCTCTGTTGTATCATTGCTGCTTATGAGGAATATCCTCATGTGATTTTTTATAAGCGACCTTACTGTTTTTATCTCCTGCACACTAAACCTCATCCTCTCCATAATGGCTGTAGCCATCTCTTCAGAGATTTGCTCGTGGTAGAAAAAATGTACTATCTTTTTGTTCTCGTCATAAGAGAATGTATGGGCCTTCCCCAGGTCATGAAATAGAAGGCTATAGCCCACCATCAGGATACCCTTTTTATCTACACTGTATAGGCTACTATATTGGTGGAGATACTTAAATCCGTCTATGGTGTGCCCCAATGTCTCAAGACTGAATCTCTTTTCCTCGTCCATTTTTTTAAGCTCATAGAGCTCGGGAAATAATTCAAATAGGAGGCCAGTGGACTCCATGATTTTAATGGCATCAAATACTACCTTTGAGGTTATTATCTGGTCAAGCTCATATTTTATCCTCTCCTGGGCAACCTTTTTTATATGGCCTTTAAAATCAGAGATGGCAGCATAAAGCCCCTCATGGATTTGAAATCCATTAAGGGTGGCATAATGACGGACTGCCTTTAGCATCCTCAAAGGGTCATTAATTAGGTTTTCCCTTTTGATGTGCCTTATTATCCTTTTTTCTATATCAGCCAGTCCATTTACAATATCTATAAGGGCATCCCCCTTAATATCATAGGCTATGGCGTTTATGGTAAAGTCCCTTCTTTTTATGTCTTCATCCAGTGATGTATCTAACACATTGATATCTATGTTGATATCATCCTTGACAATCCTGTATGTGTGGATGGGTTTTTTACCTAATACAAAAGAGTGGGTTCCTGTTATTTCCTCAAATGCCCTTATATCATCCCCATGGGTTACCACAAAGTCATAGTCCTTTGGTATTGAAGAGAGACAAAACTCCCTTATAGAGCCCCCTACGAGATAGACGTCACCTTTTATAGCCTTTTCCCTTAATCTCTTTAATAAGTCTACGGCCTTTATCTGGTCTTTTATATGGTCTATAGATAATGTCATCTTAAAACCTATACGGACGCCTTAATCCATATTTTATCAATCTTTATCTCCTTGCTGCCTTTTCAGGAAGCCAATATCTGTTAACCATGGGCATAAAACCCTCTCTTTTGAGCCCCCCTACCCCCTCATAGACCACCTCAATCTCAAGGGAGCGGCGTGCTATCATCCTGGCCAATAATCTTCTATCAATATTTAGACCATCTGTAACCTTTAAAAAAAACCTCATCCTGTCTGTATATCTAACCATAACAGGTATAGTGGTATTGAGCTGGATGAGCATCTTTGCCAATACATCGCTGTTAATCTCCTTAAAGGCAATGTCCTCAAGGTCAAGGAGGAGAAAACCATTTTCCTTTATAACAAAGATATTACATCCTTTTAGGTCCATATGGATTATATCCATCCTGAGAAAGCCTTTAAAAAAATTGGCAAGACTATCTATAAAAGCCCCTCTTTCATGGCTATCCATCTTTGGATAGTGTCTATCCAGAAATCTGTCTAGTTCCTCGCCCCTTCCTTTCAGGTCTTCCATAGCTATAAACCCCCATGAAAAAAAAGAAGGGGGATTCAAAAAATATACCCTTGGTGTAATGCTCAGACCCATATAGGCCAGGACAACACATGCCTGCCATGCCCTTTTGAGCCTCCTTTTGCTCCTGTACAGCTTTCTTATATGGTTGGTATATCTTAGAATCTCTGTCTTTTTATCAGATTTTATGGTCTCTACATAAGCTCCATCACCTATGACGCCTATACCCTTCATATAGAGGGTACTACCTTTTTTTTCTATTATCGATGTCTCATCAAAGGCCCTGGCCTTTTTGTTTTCGACCCAGCTTGTCCTCATTGCACGGATAGCAGCCTCTGTCTTTTCTCTTATATCTTTTTCTCCATACTCTTTGAAAAAAATCCCTTTTTCTGCCTCTGTCATCTCTTCGTAGACCATGGCAAGGCTATGGGATATGTTGGAGAGCTCGTCTTCCACGGAAAAGGTCTTTTTTATAGTCATCTTATGGAGGTCTATAACATACAGGTCATCTCTATGGACTATTATGTTTTCTATGTGGAGGTCATTGTGCCTTATTTTATGCATCTTTAATCTGACCAAGAGCCGGGCAAGCCCTTTTATGAGGATCTCCCTGTTCTTTTCAGACCCAAAGGCATCAAGTAGGCTTTTGCCATCTATTAATTCCTGGATAACAAATGAGTTTGCCTTTGCTATCCCATACCCTATAGGTTCTGGGGTCAGGATAGATAGAGACCTGAGCCTCTTGCCCATATGGTATTCCTTTTTGCCCCTCGGTAATATCCTGCCCCTTACAAACCCTGAAAGGCCCTTTTCCTTGAATGATTTTAAAAAAAACTGTCTCCCCTTGAAAGAGAAGGTTCTGTACCCCCTCCTTCCTGTATCACTGGCCTTAATATCCCTTAAGGATTCTGCCATGTCATAATCATCGAGAAACCAGTCTATCTTATTTATATTGATATGCTTCATAGACTATCGATTATCTCGCTTACCCTTGGCCCCCATACATGGAGGGAGTATCTATACTCTGCCACCTCCCTTGCTGCCATACCCATTTTTTTTCTCAGGGATGCATCCTTTGAGAGTTCTTCTATGGCAGACCTCCATCCCTTTATATCTGACCTCAAAAAACCATTTACACCATCCTCTATCATCTGTTCTGCCACACCAACAGGATGAGTAACAGAGGGCAGGCCTGCTGCCATATACTGTATGAGTTTGAGCCCGCACTTTCCTTTAGACCATACATCATCAGATAGGGGCATAATTCCCATATCAAGACTCAAAAGCGCTTCTTTTTCTTTTTCCTTTGTCCATCTCTCAAATATTACATCTCCTTCCATATCTGGTGCTTTATCAGCAATGACCTTGAATACCACCCCTGAGATTGCCTGTCTACTGTCTGAGATAATTGCCTTTATCCTATCCAGGTATTTTAAGGTAGAGGTACTCCCTATCCAGCCTGCAGTAACAGGCATTACCTCCCTATGGGTCTTCACAGGGTAATCATTCGTATCCACAACAGTGGGGACATAGAATACACCTTCTTTTCTGTGTTTTTTTGCCTCCTCAAGGAGAAAATGATTCCCTGCAAGAACCAGGTCAGCCTTTGAAACCATGTTCCTGAATTTTCTTGCCCTTGTGGAGCTCTCACCCCTTGAACCAAACATTACTGCATCATCAAAATCATAGACAAGCCTTTTTGCCGATGACCTAAGGAGGGCAAGTTTTATGGGGTCAAAAAGTAGCCTCTGTACATATATCACATGGGCAGAACGTAGTGCAGGCAGTGCCTTTAAAAGGCCTGTCTTTGTGGTTATAAGCTCTATCTCAAAACCCCTTTTTTCAAGATAGGGGAAATACTGCTGTATCCTGTATCCCTGGGGGTTGGCATGGGTTAAGAATACTATCTTCTTCATATAAGCCCCTTTAACCATTCTATAAGAAGGGGGGCACATACCTGGACAGTATAATTGTTCATGACCTTTTCTCTTCCCTTTTTACCCATTGCAACCCTTAGATTATAATCATCCACGAGCATGGATATCCCATTAACCCACTCTTCCTTTGTTGTTGCCCAAAGTCCATTTACTCTGTTTTCTACCACATCCCTGTTGATGCCCACAGGAGTACACACAGATGGTACACCAACACCCATGTACTGGATTATCTTATAGCCGCACTTGCCCATAGACCAGAGGTCATTGAACAGGGGCATAACCCCTATATCAAGTTTTTTGAGCTCCTCTATCTCTGTATCATATCTCCATTGAACCCTGTTCAGCTTTATATGTTTCGTCTCTATGAATGTATCGCATATTATAGTAAGGGTCACTTTATCTCTATATCTTCTGCCAAGTTCCTCCCAGACATCCCTGTAGCTGTCCATATAGTGGATACTACCGTGGTCGCCTATCCAGCCTATATTTACATAAGGGCTCTCTATATATTCTTTCTGACTGTATCTATTGGCGTCAATGGGTGTTGGCAATATCCTCACATCCCTATGGTATCTCAATGCCTCGGACTTTAAAAACCCATTACCAGCAATAACAAGGTCTGTAAAGCGAAGCATCCTCTTAAAACTCATCTGCCTCCTTCTGGAATAAGGATTTTGGGAAAGGGAATTCTTAAACATAATAGCATCGTCGAAGTCATAGACGATTTTTTTTCCAGAGTTTTTTAAATATAGAAGCACATAGAGAGGCAGGCGTTTCCTCTGGACAAAGAAAATATCTACCGACCCAAGTCCCTTTATATGCTGGATCCAGTTTTTTATACCTCTTGGAAATTCCTGTACCTGATAAGGTATACCACAGGCCTCAAAAAAGGGGAGATACTGGATAACCCTGTATCTACTGGCTGCTACATGAAAACCCTGTATTAGAAAAGATATCTTCAAAGGTGGTGGTCACGACAGAGGCTTGATATTTAAATCTTTTTGGCCTATATAGAGACTCTGGGCATCTTCAAAAGTTATATCCCTTTGACTTGTAGTCCTTCCCCTGAGAAAAGGGTCCATCTCCTTTATATCCCTCACTGAAAGGGATGAGCAGCCTATGGATATTATAGATATTATTGCCAATAAGATAAAAACCTTTAAAAATTTCATCATAAACCCCTAATTTCTCTCGCTCAATACTTTTAATGGAGTATAAATAAAGTATACCTGCCTGTCAATAGATAAAAAAATTGACAAACATCATGGAATTGATATACTCTTTTGCGTTTTGCTATCAGACAAAAACACAAAGGGCATGCAACAGATGATAACAGTGAAGATAGACGATGAAAGATGTAAAGGTTGTTCCCTGTGCGTGGAATTCTGCCCGAAAGGAGCCCTGTCCATCTCTGACAGACTCAATATGAAGGGCTATTTTGTCGTCTCCTTTGCTGATGAAAAGGAATGTACAGGGTGCGCTACATGTGCCCTTATATGTCCTGATGTTGCTATAGAGGTGTTTAAGAATTGAAGAGACTTATGAGCGGAAATGCTGCCCTTGGCGAGGCAGCTATACTTTCTGGTTGCACCTGTTATTTTGGTTATCCCATAACACCGCAGAACGAGCTTACAGAGTATATGGCAAAGAGGATGCCTGAGTCAGGCGGTGTCTTTATCCAGTCAGAGAGCGAGATAGCAGCAATAAACATGGTACTCGGTGCCAGTGTGGCAGGCGCAAGGGCTATGACATCTTCAAGCAGCCCTGGTATGAGCCTCAAACAGGAAGGGATATCATATCTTGCCGCAGATGAACTCCCTGCTGTGATAGTTAATATGGTAAGGGGTGGCCCTGGTATGGGGAATATCTCCCCTGCCCAGTCAGATTACCTCCAGGCAACAAGGGGTGGTGGTCATGGTGACTATAGGACTATTGTCCTTGCCCCGTCTTCTGTTCAGGAGCTTGTTGATATTGTCCCCCTTGCCTTTGACCTTGCCGATGCATATAGAAACCCTGTTATAATCCTTGGCGATGGTATGCTCGGTCAGATGATGGAGCCTGTAGACTTCTCAGATATAAAAAAACCTAAAGATTATCCAAAAGACTATATACTCACAGGGGCAGAGAATAGACCCTCCAGGATGGTACGCTCCCTCTTGTTTGACACAAAAGAAGAGGAGGAACACAACTGGAAGCTCTATAGAAAATTCCAGAGGATAGAGGCTAATGAAGTCCGCTGTGAGACCTTTATGACAGATGATGCAGAGATTGTTGTGGTTGCCTATGGTATAGCAGCAAGGATAGCAAAAGGTGCCATAAAAAGATTAAGGCAGGAGAATATAAAGGCAGGTCTTTTAAGGCCCATAACACTCTGGCCTTTTCCTTCAAAGAATATAGTTGAGCTTGCAAGATATGTAAATGATTTTTTTGTCTTTGAGATGTCCACGGGCCAGATGATAGAGGATGTAAAATTAGCCCTTTCTGGCAGAGGTCATGTTAATTTCTATGGTAGACCAGGGGGCGTGATACCTACACCCATTGAACTGGCAAGGATTGTATCAAGGCACTATTACCAGACTCAGAAGGTGAAAAGACAATGAAAAAGATTTATACCCGTCCAGCCTCATTAAAAGAAGCCCATTTCCATTACTGTCCAGGCTGTGGTCATGGCATAATAAACAGGCTTATTGCAGAGGTAATAGATGAGATGGGGCTCAGAGGCAAGGCAATCTGCGTTGCCCCTGCAGGATGTGGTATGCTCGTATATAACTATTTTGACATAGATACCCTTGAGTCTGCCCATGGCAGGGGCGCTGCTGTAGCCACAGGCATAAAAAGGGTAAGGCCTGATAACCTTGTTTTTTCCTATCAGGGTGATGGAGACCTTGCAGCCATAGGGACAGCAGAGGGTTTTCATGCAGCAAACAGGGGTGAACTCATAACCGTTATATTTGTCAACAATGGTGTATATGGTATGACAGGTGGACAGATGGCGCCTACAACTCTGAAGGAACAGATAACCACAACAACACCATCAGGCAGAAACCCTGTGAGTGCTGGTCACCCTGTAAGGGTATGTGAGGTATTCTCTGTCCTTGATGGCACATCCTATCTTGAAAGGGTGGCAGTCAACAGTCCATCAGGTATAAAAAAGACAAAGAAGGCAATAGCAAAGGCATTCCAGCATCAGATAAACAGGACAGGTTTCTCCCTTGTAGAGATATTATCTCCATGTCCTACTAACTGGAAGATGAGCCCTATTGAATCATTCAGATGGATAGATGAAGTAATGACAAAACAATTCCCCCTTGGTGTTATAAAAGAGGTAAAATGCTGATAAAGACTGTTTTTTCTGGTTTCGGTGGTCAGGGTGTCCTATCTATGGGATTTACAATGGCTAATGCTGCCATGCTTGAGGGTAGATATGTGACATATCTACCATCCTATGGTGTAGAGGTAAGGGGAGGTACAGCCAACTGTACTGTTGTGGTTTCCGATGAGGAGATTGCATCTCCTGTGGCATCTGAGCCTGAATTTGTAGTGGCTATGAATCAGCCCTCTTTTGTGAGATTTCAGAGTATACTCCAGTCAGGCGGGCTTTTGTGTGTCAACTCTTCCCTTGTCAATACATCAAGTGCAAGGGGTGATATAGAGATATTGGCTGTCCCAACAAGTGAACTTGCTGAAAAATTAGGTCAGATTAAGGTTGCCAATATGGTCATGCTCGGTGCATTTATAAAGGCAAGCAACATTGTATCCTTTGATTTTTTAGTAGAACACCTTGCAGAGATCCTTGGCGAAGGGAAATCAAAACTTATAAAGTTAAACAGGGATGCCCTTGAGCTTGGATACAATTTTATAAAGGAGTAAGAAAAGACATGGTGATAAAACAGCTTTCAGTAAGCCTTGAAAATATCCCTGGTGCCCTTTCTAAAATAAGTGAGCTCTTAGGAAGGGAAGGTGTCAATATCAGGGCTATATCTGTGGCAGATACATCTGATATTAGCACAGTGAGATTCGTGGTAGATGACCCTGAAAAGGCAAAAAATATTTTAAAAACAAATGGTTATACACCAAAAGAGATAGATGTCTTAGCCGTTGAGACCCCTGACCATCCAGGCGGACTGAATGCAGTCCTCAAACCATTAAAGAATGCTGGTATAAATGTCCATTATCTCTATCCCCATCTCGGTAGACTTGGTGGAAATGCCATAGTGATACTCGGGGTCGACAAGACAGAAGAGGCACAAAAGGTCCTTCAGCAGAACTGGGTAAAGACATTAGGAAAAGAGGTCTACAGTATATAGAGGGCTTGAAGATCTAATTCTCCTGCGGCAGATCTAACCTCTGTAGGTTTTTTTAAGGGTATTATTAAAATGGTTAGATACAGCCTTATAATCTTTTCTCTGGCATTTTTAATCTGTGTCATTGCATCTGTTGTAATAAATCTCATCTATGGCTATGATATTGTCTATACCCATCTTTTCTATATACCTATTATCCTTGCTGGCCTGTGGTATCCAAGGTTGGCTGTTATTGTTGCTGCAATCCTCGGCGCAGTCCATATAACCTGTGATTACATCTCGATAAAGACATTCCAGGCAGGCCCTTTTCTCCGCACTGTTATGTTTATATCTGTGGCATATGTAATAAGCCACCTTACCATGGAGCGGAACCGATATTACAATGAACTGGAGATGCTAAATAATGCCATGCTTGATATGATCACAAAGGTTAAAACCGATGGCAAAATAGAATACATAAGCCCTTCTGTAAAAAATCTCTTAGGGTATGCACCTGAAGAGCTAATTGGCAAGGACTTCTTTGACCTTGTCCACCCCGATGAAACGGAAAAGATAAAAGATAGTTTTCAAAAGGCTGTAGAGACTATGGCCCCCTGTGTGGTGGAGCACAGGCTTTTATCCAGCAGCGGAGAATATATATGGATCGAATCTATGGGAAACCCTATATTAGACAATAAAGATGGCATTAACATATATGTCTTTGGGAGTAGGGATATTACACTGAGAAAAAAGGCAGAGGAAGAACTAAAGTATCTAAGTATACATGACGCCCTAACAGGGCTCTATAACAGGTTTATGTTCGAGGAGGAGCTCAATAGATTAAAAACAGGGAGATTTGACCCTGTTGGTATCATTATATGTGATATAGATGGTCTCAAGATAATAAATGACAACTTGGGACACAGTGCTGGAGATAAATTACTTATTAAATCGGCAGAGATATTAAAGGAGCAGTGCAGGACCAGCGATATTTTAGCCCGGATAGGAGGGGATGAATTTGCCATACTCATCCAAGAATGCACTGAGAGAAAATTAGAAAATGTCTGTTCCAGGATAAAAAAGGCCTTTGCTGAAAGAAACATTTCTGAAACAGATACAAGGCTTTTTATTTCTATAGGGTGCGCTATGGGCAACGCAAAGGATTTCTCTATTGATGAGATATTGAAAGAGGCAGATGAGAATATGTATCAGGAAAAGGCAAAAAATAGAAAAGATGTATTAGATGCCCTTGGCGAACTGATCAGGGAATCAAAAAGGCAGGTATAGTCATAGGTGTCCGTATAGATAACAGGGTTCTAAATCTTTCTATAAGCTCTAATCATCTTAGTAGACTCTTTCTAATCTTGCCCGAGGCTGTTTTAGGCAAATTATCCAAAAACTCTATGTATTTCGGTATCTTATAACGGGCAAGCCTCTCATTGAGAAATCTATATATCTCTGTCTCATCAATGGTTTTATCTCTTTTGAGGACAATAAATGCCTTTCCCACCTCACCCCACCTTTCATCTTCCACACCTATGACAGCGGCATCGAGGATATCAGGGTGATTAAGTAGCGCCTTTTCCACCTCTGCTGGATATACATTCTCCCCACCGCTTATAAACATATCCTTTTTCCTGTCAACAATATAGACAAAGCCGTCTTCATCGGTTGTGGCAAGATCTCCTGTATGGAGCCAGCCATTTTTTATAACATCTTTTGTCAGGTCTGGTCTCTCCCAGTATCCATTCATAACCACAGGGCCTTTAACTATTATCTCTCCAACAGCACCTGCTGGCACAGGGTTTTCTTTCTCGTCTACAATCCTTACATCAGCATGAAAAACAGGCTTTCCCACTGAACCCATTTTTTTATGGGCTATATCATAGGGCAGCCAGAAGAGTGTTGATGCCTCTGTAAGCCCGTATATCTGGGATATAACAATGCCTTTTTCATAAAAGGCCTTCAAAAGTGATGTAGATACCCTCTCGCCCCCTGTAAAAAAGCACTTCACAGAAGAGAGGTCATATCTGTCTATCTCACAGCCGTGTAAGATGAAATTATAGACCGTTGCAGGGAGTTCAAGGATAGTAACCCTGTATCTCTCCACTGTCTTTAGTATGTCCTCTGGGCTAAATCTCCTCTGTATAATCACTGTACCGCCTTTATAAAGGACAGGCGCAAGCTCAACTATGAGTCCACCAGAATGAAAAAGGGGTCTTGCTATAATGGCTATATCATGTCTTGTGAGGTCGAAATATATACTGGCATTTAAGACATTAAAAAAAGTCTTTTTGTGGGAAAGCATAGCACCTTTTGGTAGCCCTGTTGTCCCTGAGGTATACATGAGTATATGGGGGTCATTATCCCCTGCCCTGTAGGATAGGTCTATCTTGTCTGAAGGTGCGGTATCCATAAGGGTTTCGTAGTCCTCAATCCAGTGAGGGAGTTCTCTCTTTCTACCTATAGGGTCTGTAGAACAGGATATACAAGTCTCAACAGCCACCACATCCCTTAGTTTTACTGCACTATCTATAAACTCCTCTTCAAATATCACAGACCTGGTTCTACTGTCCTTTATTATAAACTCCAGCTCTGGCATGGCGAGTCTCCAGTTTAAGGGGACAAGGATACCACCTATCTTTGATACAGCAAAGAATATCTCTACATACTGGAGGCAGTTATGGAGAAGCACAGCCACCCTGTCACCCTTTCTTATACCCCGCTCAAGTAGAATATGTGTTAGTTTATTTATGCGCTCATTGAGGATTTTATAACTAAATGGGATGCCATTGGAATAGACTGCTGTCTTTTCTGGTTGTATATATGACCATCTCTCTATCCAGTCGCCTGTATTTATTATCCGTTCTGTCATGTCTTTGTGCACCAGGGTATAAATTTTTATAAGGGTTTCTCATTGTATACAATATTTGACAGGGATTTACAATAAACTTTTTATAACTTGCTGGAAAATATGGATTTATACCCCTAAATAGGCATCTATTATTTTAGGATTATGCTTTATTTCAGAGGATGGGCCATCCATGACAATCTCCCCGTTTTCAAGGACATATGCCCTCTGGGAGTGTTCAAGTGCCATATGGGCATTCTGCTCCACCAGGATGATAGATATGTTCTTCTCCTTTCTTATGAGCTCAATGAGACCGAATATCTCCCTTGTAATGATAGGTGAAAGGCCCATGGAGGGTTCATCAAGGAGTAAAAGCCTCGGGTCTCCCATCAATGCCCTGCCCATGGCAAGCATCTGCTGTTCGCCTCCAGAGAGGGTACCACCATGCTGTCTAAGCCTCTCTTTGAGCCTCGGAAAGGTGGTAAGGACGAGCTCAAAGAGGTTTTTTTTAAGGTGCCTGTCCTTTAGTGTATAGGCACCAAGCTCAAGGTTTTCTTTCACTGTGAGGTCAGGAAAAATTCTCCTGCCCTCCGGGACCATTACAATCCCCGACTTTACAATCTTTTCTGGTCTTTGTCTTGTTATATCATTGCCATCAAATTCTATATTGCCTTTTGCAGGCCTTATAATCCCTGAAATGGTCTTAAGGAGCGTGGTCTTACCTGCCCCATTTGCACCTATAACAGATACCAATTCACCCTGTTCTGCCCCTAATGTTACACCTCTTAATGCACTTATGGCCCCGTAGTTTACTGTAATGGCCTGGACATTCAATAGCATATGGATAGCGCAAAGCCCCCTTTCAATCCATCTCCTCTCCCAGATATGCCTCTATAACCCTCTTGTCCTTTTTGACCTCCTCCGGCGTGCCCTCCATTATCTTTTCCCCGAAATCCATCACCATTATCCTGTCAGATATGTTCATAACAAGGTTCATCTGATGTTCAATAATGGCTATGGTTACTGAGTACCTCTGCCTTATGGCCTTTATCGTCTCTGCAAGGTCTGCAATCTCCTTTGGATTCATACCTGCCCCTGGTTCATCTATAAGCATCAGCCTTGGCTCTGTAGATAGGGCCCTTGCAAGCTCAAGCCTCCTCTGTTCACCATAGGATAGACTTGAGGCAGTATAATCCTCTTTTCCTGAAAGGCCAAAGAAATCAATAAATTTCCTTGCCTTTTCCTCTGCAGCCTTCTCTGACACTGCAAATCTTTTTGTCCTCATCACAGCAGAAAAGAGGTTGTATGTTCTTTTGCTCAACAACGAGGACAGCACATTCTCAAGGACAGTAAGGCTGCCAAAGAGCCTCATATTCTGAAATGTCCTTGCTATGCCGAGATGGGCAAGCATATAGGTTGGTGTCTTTGTTATATCCCTATCAATGAAAAATATCCTGCCATCATCAGGCCTGTATAAACCTGTTATGAGGTTAAACATGGTTGTCTTGCCTGCACCGTTTGGACCTATGATACTGAAGACCTCACCTTCCTCTATATGAAAGGAGATCTGGTCTACTGCCTTGACACCGCCAAAGCTCTTCTCCAGGTTCCTAACATCCAGTATCTTCATGATTTTTAAACCTTTCGCCTTTTTGACATAAGGCCATAGGGCCTCCAGATCATAAGGGCTATTAAAAGAATAGGTATCACTACCCATCTCATATCAAGTACCTGAGCAGGAAGGACTATCCTTAGACCCTCTATAAAACCAACCCAGATGATACTGGCATAGATTGTCCCCATGATGCTACCCATACCGCCGATGATTACTATTATGAGAAAATCAATAGACCTCAATATATCAAAGTTAGATGGGTGGAGAAATGAATAGAGATTTGCATAGAGGGCGCCACCTATACCAGCGAGCATACAGCCGTATGTAAAGGCCATGAGTTTCATATTGGCTGTATTTATACCCACTGATGTAGCTGCAAGCTCATCGTCTTTGATGCACCTCCAGAAAAGCCCGTATCGAGAATGGATGAGGTTTCTTGTTATGATAATTACAAAGATCAAGAAAAAAAATACAAGTTCAAGGTTGGTAATCCTCGGTATACCCACAAAACCCCTGGAACCACCAAGGGACTCTGCAAATTTATCAGAATTATCAAGAAATACCCTTACAAGGGTTCCAAATCCAAGGGTTGCTATGGCGAGAAAGTCATCCCTGAGTCTTAAGATAGGTATGCCTATAAGATAACCTACAAGACCTGAGACCAGCCCACAGAAGACCAATACAGGTATAAAAGGAATGACCCCATCTATGGAGAGGACCTTGGTGAGATAAGCAGATGTATATGCACCTATACCGTAGAATGCCGCATGACCCAGCGAGAACTGACCTGTATATCCGTATATGACATTCAAACCAAGGGAGGTCAATGCCACAATAACAGCATAGAGACATATCTGCTGGATGTAAGGCGATATAACATTAAAGGCAAAAAAGGCCTTTAAGATTATATATATAGATACAGACACAATCAGAAAGATCCATGATTCCCTGAAAAACCTCATATATAGTAAAACCTTTTTGCCCAGAGATAAAAAAAATACCCTGTCATACCTTTTCTATCCTCTTGCCGAATATCCCGCTGGGCTTAAAAAGCAATACTCCAAAGAGTATAATAAATATCACACCATCCCTGAATGTTGAGGATAGAAACGCAGACACAAAGACCTCACATATACCTATGATGAGCCCTCCAATTACTGCCCCATGGATAATACCTATTCCGCCGAGGACAGCGGCAATAAAGGACTTGATACCTGGCATAATCCCCATAAACACATTTATCTGTGGGTAGGCAATACTGTATAAAATACCTCCCACACCAGCAAGGGATGCGCCCACAATAAATGTAAATGATATAATCCCATCTATACCTATGCCCATAAGGGCTGCAGTCTCTTTGTCATGGGAGACAGCCCTCATTGCCCTGCCATAGTTTGTTCTATAGATAAGGAGATATAGGAGAAAAAGGGAGATAAAGGTAATAATAAATATAAGGACTTGAACGTTAGTTATGGTAAAGACAGCTAGGTCATACCCCTTGACATCAAAGGGTCTTGGAAAGGCTATATAATTAGGGGTAAATATGGCATTGAGGCTTAAGAAATACTCAAGAAATAGTGATACCCCTACTGCGGTTATCAAAAGGGATATCTTGGGTGCATCCCTCAAAGGCTTATATGCTATCTTTTCAATAAGATATCCTGCAATGGCGCAGGCAAGCATGGTTATTATAAATACGAGGTATATGGGTATACCGAATTTCGCTATGAGAAAATATGCAACAAATGCCCCGAGCATGAATATATCGCCGTGGGCAAAGTTGATAAGCCTTAAGACACCGTAGACCATGGTGTATCCAAGGGCAATAAGGGCATAGACAGCCCCGAGCTGGAGACCATTTATGCCCTGCTGGAGTACATAGCCCAGTATATCCACTCTTTTTGACCTTAAGGGTTTATGGTGGTCATGTATTTTACTCCATCTTTTTCTACCTTAAGGAGTACTACTGACTTAATGGCATCGCCATTTTTATCAAAGGTGATCTTGCCTGTGACGCCTTTGTGGTTTTTCAGGTTAACAAGGTATTTTACTATATCCTCCTGTTTTTTTGACGGGACATTATCTATTGCCTTTAAAAGCATGGTAGTGGCATCATAACTTAAGGCAGCAAATGTATCAGGGACCATCTTGTGTTTTTCTTTGTAACGCTTGATAAATGCCTCTGAAACAGGGTCTTTTCTGTCAGGGGAATAGTGGTTGGTAAAATAGCCTCCCACAATGGAGCCACCGGCAATCTTTAAAAGTTCAGGGGAGTCCCATCCGTCGCCGCCTATGAGGGTAGATTTTAATCCCTTCTCCCTTATCTGCCTTGCTATAAGTGCTACTTTGTTGTAGTAATCAGGTAGAAATACCACATCTGGTTTTTTGATCTGTACCTTTGTGATCAGGGCAGAGAAATCCACATCGTCTTTTTGATAGGATTCATAGGCAACGATATTGCCGCCTCCTTTTGTGAATGTTGTCCTGAAATACTCTGCAAGCCCCCTTGAATAGTCATTACCTACATCATAGAGAACAGCCGCTGTCTTTGCCTTCAGGTCTTTAAGGGCAAATCCTGCTGCCACAGTCCCTTGAAATGGGTCAATAAAGCATGCCCTGAATACGTATTGCTTTCTCTTGCCCTCATGGACCGTAACCTTGGGGTTTGTTGCAGTCCCTGTTATCATGGGCACCTTATTGTTGTTTGCAATATCACTCACAGGTATGGATACCTTAGATGTTAAGGGTCCACTTATAGCAAAGACCTTATCCTGTGTGATAAGCTTCAATGCAGCATTCGCACCCTCTGTGGGGTCATTTCTGTCGTCGGCAATAACAGGCTCTATTGTGTATCTACCTTTTTTTGAGTAGTCCTCTATAGCTATTAAAAAACCATTCTTTGCTGACTCGCCAAAGGTCTTTACATCACCTGTTAAGGGTGCAATGAGTCCAATCTTTATGGAATCCTTTGCTAAAGAAGGTGCTGCCAGTAGAATGAAGGCTAAAATAATAGGTAGAATCCGCTTCATATGAAACCTCTCCTCCTTTTTGTTAAATTTTTCACACATAAAAAATAATGGATTAAACAGATTTTGTAAAGGGATTATTTTTAAGACTTTACATACGCCTTAATTAGAGGTCTACAGTCTTTAGCTTTAGTCTTTATCTTTAGTCTATAGTCTATAG
>JAOAHW010000142.1 GCA_026415015.1 Syntrophorhabdaceae bacterium | reverse complement strand
GATGCCATAGGAAAATAATTACCACCGTATTTGAGAAATAGCATATCAAAGACGTTTTGCAGGAGCCTTATCTGTGTCTCTTTGCCAGACAGTGATGCCAGGGTCATATGGAATTCCCTGTTCTTAAAGAGCCTCTCTTTCAGATAGAATTCCCTTTCTGCAGAGAGGTGTGCCTCAAGGGCTGCCTTTAACTCTACAAGACCCTGTTTTGTTATTTTTTGGATCGTGGCAGGCAGCAGAGACGGCTCAACAAGCTCCCTTAACTCATAGAGTTCCTCTAATTCTTTAAGGCTGAAAGGTGTCATGTAGAAGCCACGGTTAGGTTCATGGCTCACAAAGCCTTGCAATTCAAGCCACTTTAATGCCTGGACAATGGGGGTGGGGCTTAATTTGAGCTTCTCGGCGAGATCACGGTATGCAATCTTCTGGCCAGGGACAATCTCTTTGTTATAGAGCATACGCCTTATGCCGTTATATGCCACCTGGCTACTGTCTTCCTGTTTTTTTACTGTTTTTTTAGTTTTCATATCGGTCATGTTTTATTGTAAATAAATTTAATTAAAAATGCAATTAAAAAATTAAAAAAATTTTTAATTTAATTATTTGACATATTTTTTATAAAAATTTATAATTGAAAAAAATTGAAAATAGAAGGTGATGAGAGATGAGACTCCATGAATATGAGGCACTGGATATATTTGAGCAGAATAGGATACCTGTACCCCGTCGTGGTGTGGCAGAGACTGTAGATGATGCCATCCGTATTGCAGGCGAGATAGGTTACCCTGTTGTATTAAAGGCACAGGTTCTTGTTGGTGGCAGGGGACTGGCAGGTGGCATTAAATCTGTATCAAATCCTGATGAGTTAGAATACGCCGCCGAAAAGCTATTTTCATCAGAGATTAAAGGACTTACTGTCCGAAAGATACTTGTATGTGAAAAGGTGGATATTGCTAAAGAACTCTATATGGGCACAACCATAGATGGGTATTCAGGCCAGCCTGTGATACTTGTGAGCACAGAGGGAGGGGTTCTCATAGAAGAGACAGCAAAGTCATCACCTGAGAAGATTGCGGCTATACACATAGACCCTTCATTCGGTTATTACCCATATCAGGCAAGGACACTACTTAGGAGGCTCGGTTTAGAACAACAGCTTATCACAACATGGTCTGATATCATTGGCCAGCTATACAATATATCTGTCCGTTATGAAGCCTTGATTGCAGAGATAAACCCCCTTGTTGTTATGGCAAATGGTGGTTTGATTGCTGTTGATGCTGTCCTTGAGATAGATGACTCTGCCCTATCAAGAATCCGTTTGCCCCTGCCTGACCGTATAGAGAGGATAGAAAATCCTATAGAGCGTAGGGGAAGACAGATAGGTGTTACATATGTAGACCTCGATGGCGACATAGGCCTTATTTCTTCCGGGGCAGGGCTTGGCATGGCATCTATGGATATTATAGGACAAAAGATGAGACCTGCAAACTTCCTTGAGACAGGAGGCGGGATAACAGCTGATTTATTGTATAAGTGCATGGAACTTGTCATGATGAAACCTGATCTAAAGGCGATCTTCATAAATGTCTATGGTGGTATTAACCCTATCCATGAGGGTGCAAAAGGGGTAGTCCGTTACATTCAAGAGCATAATGTAAAGATACCAATTGTTGCCAAGGCACTGGGCAACCGTCAGGAGGAGACCTGGGAGATCTTCAGGTCAGGGGGTGTCCATGTGGTGACAGAGGCGGCTACTGAAAAGGCAATAGAGAAACTCTACGAGATTATTAGTGGGCAGAGAGGTTAACCATGAGTATACTGATAGATGATACAACCCGTGTTATTGTTCAGGGTATAACTGGTCGAATAGGGAGTGTCCAGACCCACTGGATGCTTCAATATGGAACAAAGGTTGTAGGAGGGGTTACACCTGGAAAAGGTGGGACCACTGTAGAGGGTGTCCCTGTATTCGACAGCGTTGAGGAGGCTGTAAGGGAGACAGGGGCCAATGCCTCTGTATTTTTTGTCCCTGCCGCCTTTGTCCTTGATGCATTCCTTGAAACCATAGAGGCAGGTATAAAGCTCATCGTTGTTGTCCCTGAACATATACCTGTAAGGGATGTGGTGAAGATGAGAAGTTTTGCTTTAGAAAGGGGTGTATTTGCCCTTGGTCCAACTACACCTGGGATACTCGTGCCAGGTAAAGGTAAGATGGGTATTATGCCTGCTTCCCTTTTTGCCCCTGGCAGGGTAGGTATTATATCAAGGAGTGGTACACTGTCTTATGAATTTGCAGGAATACTCTCTGAGAGTAAGGTAGGTCAGAGCACTGTTGTAGGCATGGGTGCAGACCCTGTTGTATTGAGAAATCTTGCTGATATCCTTGAGTTATTCCAAGAAGATGAAGGAACAGATGCGGTTATTATTGTCGGTGAAGTGGGTGGTGAACAGGAGGAAAAGGCAGCTGGGTTTATATCGAGGAAGATGACAAAGCCTGTGGCAGCATATATTGCTGGCCGTTATTCACCCCAGGGTAAACGTATGGGCCATGCAGGGGCTATAGTGCGTGGCTCTTCAGGGACAGTGCAGGGCAAACACGAGGCATTGAGGGCAGCAGGTGTAGAGGTCCTTGAAAGCCCAATCTATGTGGCCCAGTGGGCAAAAAAGCATAAATTGAAATAATTATTGAGGGATAGTCATTTTTAGATATCTCTTAATATGCAACTGATATGAAAAAGTCAATTTTTTAAGTAACCCTCTCCACGCATCCAACTATTCCCTTTGTATATAGCCTACCAGCGGTCTCAAAGAGGATATATTTTGTCCCGAGTACGGGAATCCTTAATTCTTCTGCTAATGAAATTGTCTCCTGTTGAGGCTTTTTACCCCTGACTATGATAATGGCTGCAATATCAAGGACATCTGATGTCCTCACAACCTGGGGGTTTGTAAGTCCTGTCAATAAAAGACTCCCAGCCTTGGCAAAGGCAAGCACATCGCTCATGAGGTCAGCACCAAAGGCTGTTTTTATCTCCATATCGAGTTGGTCATGGCCAACATAAACCTCTGCATCGAGTATATCCCTTAACTCTTTTAATGTCACCTTATTCTCCTTTTATTATAAACGTAAGAGATTTTTTTTATTACTTATTCTATCCACACAACAAAATATAACTATCAAAATACCAGGGACTATCTGGAGAAGATTAGTTCCTCCAGGATCTCTGCAGCGTCCTTGACAAATTTTGTACACCTTGTCCTGAAAAGGTTCATTTCATTAGCAGAGTTTCTGCCTTCATCAGTAGAGATGTCAAGCCCGAGGAGGTCCCTGCATATTATTGAGCCATTAATTGACTTGAATCTCTCAACAAACTCTCTTGTTGCCTGATAGGTCTTTTCTTTCGCTTCATTAGGGTCAGGACTACTCTCACCATATCTCAGTCCAATGACCATAAATGCACCGGTTGCTGCACCGCAAATCTCACCCATCCTTGCCATACCGCCTCCAAAGGCACAGGCAACCTTCAAGGCTGTTCTTTTATCAAGACCTAATTCAGGTGCACAAGCACACATTATTGCCTGTGAGCAACTCATTCTTTCATTAAAACAGTCTAAGGCTATCTTAATTCTGTCAGTTTCCATTTTTTATCCCCTATTTCCCTTATTTTTCTCTTTTATACCTCTCATTTTGCATTGTGCAGCTTTTTATCGTCTCTATTATTTACCATCTATCTTCAGCTTAAAGGCAGGTTCTTTTTTCTCCACCTCTTCTTTTGATATACCTGCCATCTTGATCTTGAGCCTCAGGTCATTGGGGCTATCTGCATTTGCAATGGCATGGTTGTAGTCTATTATACCTTGTTTGTAAAGGTCGAAGATATGCTGGTCAAAGGTCTGCATGCCCTCGTTGTATGAGGCAGCCATAGTCTCTTTTAGTAGACCTACCTCTCCCCTCAGTATTAGGTCTTTTACCCTTGCGCTATCAAGGAGTATCTCTATTGCAGCCACTCTTTTCCCATCCACAGTAGGTATGAGTCTCTGGGATATAATAGCCCTTAGGTTCAGTGATAACTGCATATATATTTGCAGGTGCTTTTCTATGGGGAAAAAGTTCAATATCCTCTCAATGGCCTGGTTTGCATTGTTGGCATGGAGGGTACCTAGGGCGAGGTGTCCTGTCTCGGCAAAGGTGATGGCATCCTCCATTGTCTCAGTATCCCTTATCTCGCCTATGAGTATCACATCAGGTGCCTGTCTGAGTGTGTTTTTAAGGGCATTGAAAAATGAGTGCGTATCAAAACCTACTTCCCTCTGTGTTATGACGCTCATCTTGTGTTGATGGACATATTCAACAGGGTCCTCTATGGTGATGATATGTCCCCTTTCATGGGAATTTCTGTGGTCTATCATGGAGGCAAGGGTTGTTGATTTACCGCTCCCTGTGGCACCTACCACAAGAACAAGCCCCCTTTTACTCATAACAATATCCTTCAATATACTGGGTAATCCCATCTCATCTATGGTCTTTATCTGGGTTTTAATCTGTCTTATAACAAGACCCACATAACTCCTTTGTCTGAAGATATTCACCCTGAACCTGCCCAGTTCAGGATAATGAAGGGCAAGGTTCATCTCCAATTCTTCGGCAAACTGCTTTTTCTGCTTTTCATTCATTGTGCTGTCCGCAATCTTTTCTGTATCTTCAGGGGTTAGAGGAGGTTCATCGTATGGCTGGGTAGAGCCCTGTATCCTGAACATGGCCGGTAGTCCTGCTGTTATGTATATATCTGATGCGTCCTTTTCAACCATATATTTTAGATATTTTATTAATTCTGCCATGATATCACCTCGGTTGGTTTGATTGTGGTAACCAGAAGGCTACCTCGTCCCTTGTCACAAGGTTTTTCTGGAGAAGTTCTGTGACAGAGGCCTCCATTGTCTGCATACCAATACCTTTGCTTGTCTGCATAATAGAAGGGATCTGGGCAATCTTGCCTTCCCTGATTAAGTTTCTCACAGCTGGAGTCCCTATCATAATTTCAAAACCTGCAACCCTGCCCTTTCCGTCTTTTCTCCTGAATAAAGCCTGGGTGATAACTGCCTGTATGGATTCAGAAAACATGGCCCTGACCTGTGCCTGCTGCGCTGCAGGGAAGACATCTATAACCCTGTCTACGGTCTTTGGGGCGCCGCTTGTATGTAAAGTTCCAAACACCAAATGTCCTGTCTCAGCAGCCGTCAGTGCCAGGGATATGGTCTCAAGGTCCCTCATCTCGCCTACAAGAATTACATCAGGGTCTTCACGGAGGGCACTCCTTAGGGCATTGGCAAAGCTCTTTGTATGGGGACCTAACTCCCTTTGATTTACCAGACAGTTTTTAGATGGATGGACAAACTCTATAGGGTCTTCTATGGTAAGTATGTGTCCTTTTTCTTCAGTATTTATGAGATCAATGATAGCAGCAAGGGTTGTAGATTTACCGCTTCCTGTGGGTCCTGTAACAAGGACAAGACCCTTTTCAAGCCTTGCTATGTCCATAAAAACCTTTGGAAGATTTAATTCCTCAAAGGTGGGTATCTTGGTGGGGATTGTCCTGAATACAGCAGCATCACCCCTGTTTTGTTTAAAGACATTTACCCTGAAACGTGCTATATCACCTAAGGCAAAAGAAAAATCAAGCTCAAGGGTCTCTTCAAAGGTCTTTCTCTGTTGGTCGTTTAATATCTCATAGATCATGTTGTGGACATCGTCTTTATCCAGCGGTGGGACCTCTATCTTTCTCATGTCACCGTGTATTCTTACCACAGGTGGTTCACCGGCACTAACATGGAGGTCTGATCCTTTATTTTCCACCATAAAAATTAGTAATTCTGAAATATCCATATAACCCTCCTGATTTATTTTTCTAATGCCTCAATCTCTTTGAATGTGGGCAGGTCTTTCAGGCTATTGAGCCCGTAAACCTCTAAGAATCTATCCGTTGTCCTGAAGACCATAGGCCTGCCTATCTCATCATTCCTTCCTGCTATCTCTATAAGTTTTCTATCAAGGAGTTGTCTGATTGCCCTTGATGAATCAACACCCCTTAAAATATCTATATCTCTTTTGCTTACAGGTTGTTTATAGGCTATAATGGCAAGGGTTTCAAGGACTGATCTTGTAAGCTCCACATCCCTTTCCCTCACAAACCTCTTTATCCAATCCTTAAACTCCACCCTTGTCCGCATCTGATATCCCCCTGATACGGATACTATCTCCATTGCCCTGTCTGACCTATTATATTCCATTATGAGTTCTGTCATGGCATCCTCAATATCTGATATGGAACAGCCCTCAAGTTTTTTAAACAGGCTTTTAGTTGAGACAGGTCTTGGAGATACAAATAGGATAGCCTCTATAATTCTTTTAAGTTCCATATCTCAAAAAATTGGATACATCTTCTTCTATCTTTTTAGTATCTTCAGGAAATGTATACCAGTGCATATCTTTTTCCTTGAGAAACCAGGTAAACTGACGCTTTGCATAGTTTCTTGTAAACTTTTTTATATCTTTTACCATATCTTCGTAGTTAATTAAACCTTTTAATAAGAGGAGGATCTCCCTGTATCCAATCCCTGAAAAAGGCTTGCATTTTTCGCTATATCCCATGGAAAGTATATTCCTGACCTCGTCAATCCAGCCTGATGCAATCATATGGTCAACCCTTTTATTTATCCTCTCATATAACTCTGTCCTGTCTCTTGTGAGACCTATCTTCATCATGTTGTAATGGCTATTTCTAAAACCATGTCTATCTTCCCATTCAGACATAGAAAGGCCTGTGAGTCTGTATACCTCCATTGCCCTTACAACCCTTATCTCGTCCCTGTGGCTTATCTTCATGGCATATCTATAATCTATCTTTTTAAGTTTTTCATACATACATAATGGGTCAGATCTATACTGTCTCTGCAGGGATTCCCTTAGAGCAGGATCCTGTGGGACAGCAAAGATTCCATAGAGGAGTATACGGATATAAAGCCCTGTCCCGCCTACTACTATAGATATATTGCCCCTTGAATGGATATCTTTTATAGCCCTGTCAGCCATATCTTTAAAAATTGCCGCATTAAAGTCCTCAGAAGGCTCTATAACATCTATGAGATGGTGGGGGATCTTTTTTCTTGTTACCCAATCTGGCTTTGCAGTACCTATATCAAAATATCTATAAACCTGCATGGAATCGGCATTTATAATCTCACCATCAAAGATTTGTGCAAAGTGAACAGCGAGGTCAGATTTGCCTGTGCATGTAGGGCCAGTGACTGTGATAACCTTTAATTTTTGGTTGTTTTTTATAGGCATAGACAGTATAAAATATAATATATTTTGCCATGTATTCAAGGATTATAAAATTAGCTATATTTATCTTTCTGATACCCACTATCTTCGGTGCAGGATTTGGGTATGCCCTTGTAAATTACCTTGAGATCCCAGATGTAAAACTCCTGGAGACATATAAGCCGAAGTCTGCAACAAGGCTTTATGCAGATGACGGTACCTTGTTTGCCGAGATCTTTGTTGAAAAAAGAATCCCAATACCTATAACACAGATGCCTGAACACCTGAAAAATGCCTTTATCGCCATAGAGGATGTGAGGTTTTATAAGCATTTTGGTATTGATTTAAGGGGGATAGGAAGGGCTATATTCAGGAATCTATTTAGTGGGCAAATCACTGAGGGTGCATCCACTATCACACAGCAGCTTGCAAGGAATCTCTACCTTACAAGACAAAAGACCATAAAAAGAAAGATAGAGGAGGCAATACTTGCTGTCCAGATAGAGAGGACTTATTCTAAAGAAGAGATACTCAATATGTATCTCAACCTTATATATCTCGGTGAGGGTGCATATGGTGTAGAGGCGGCAAGCTATAAATACTTTCACAAACAGGCATCTGAATTAACACTTGAAGAATCAGCAACCCTTGCAGCCATGACAAAATCTCCTTCCCGTCTTTCGCCTTTTAAAAATATTGCTAAGGCAAAAGAGAGGAGGGATCTTGTTCTTTATAAGATGTATGATGCAGGTTTTATTGATGAAAAGACATATCTTATGGCAGTACATAAGCCTATAGTCCTTGCACCTTTTAAGTCATACGAAAAGAAAACAGGTCATTTTACTGAATATATAAAACAGGTATTGGAGGAATATGTTGATGACCCTCAAGATATATATACAAAAGGTTTTAATGTAAATACCACTTTAAGCCTTAAGATGACTGAATTTGCCTATGAAGCCATTGCTAAAGGCATAGAGGGATTTAAAACAAGGAACCCAAAAAAGACTGACCTGCCAGAGGTAGCATTAATTGCTATTGAAATAAAAACAGGTGAGATTAAGGTGATGATAGGTGGCAAAGATTTTTCTTTATCACCATACAACAGGGCAGTGCAGGCAAAGAGACAGCCTGGTTCAGCCTTTAAGCCCATTATTTATCTTTCTGCCATTGAACATGGTTTTACACCAGATGATACGTTACTTGATGCCCCTTTATCTATCAGAAATCCTTATACAAAGTCTCTGTGGAGTCCAAGAAACTACAAGAATGAATATCATGGAAATGTTACTGTTAGAAAGGCCCTTGAATTATCTCTGAATACTGCAACAGTAAGGCTCCTTGAGATGACCGGTGTGGATAATGTCATAGGGCTTGCCCGTCGCCTGAATATAAATAGCAATTTTGAGCCCAACCTATCATTAGCCCTTGGTACTACAGAGGTTATCCCCCTTGAGCTTGCAAATGCTTATGCAACCTTTGCAAGGGGAGGAGTTTATATAGATCCAGTGCCTATAAAAAAACTATCTACAATAGAAGGAGAGCTAATATACGAGTATGAGCCTCTGGATAAAAGGGTTATCTCTGATGAACATGCATATATGCTTGTGGATATAATGAAGGGGGTTATAAAGAACGGGACTGCAAGGGCAGCCTCAAGACTGCCTTTCTATCTTGCCGGCAAGACAGGGACTACCAATGATTTAAAAGACGCATGGTTTGTAGGTTTTTCACCCAACCTTCTATGTCTTGTCTGGGTTGGCTATGATAAAGGAGAAAATTTAGGGGGCAGGGAATCAGGTTCCACTACTGCATTGCCTATTTGGATAGACTTTATGTCAAAGGCCCTGCCATTATATCCCAATGAAGACTTTGCACAGCCAGAAAAAGAAGAATTTAACCCTTGAGGATAAAAAATCTCATCTGTCTCATCTTTTTTATTATCATTACAGGGATAGGGGGGATCTTTGCCCAGATAGTCCTTTTAAGAGAGATGCTTATTCTTTTCTCTGGCAACGAACTCTCCATAGGCGTTATAATAGGCTCATGGGTTCTATGGGAGGCAGGGGGTGCATATATTGCCGGGAGATTGCAAATAGCAGGCAGGACAGCAGTAAAGGCCCTTGTTTTTTCGACCCTTCTATTTTCTTTTCTATTTCCATTATCCATATATGCATCAAGGATATTCAAGATTATTGCAGGCATACCACCTGAGACAGGCACAGGATTACTGCCTATTTTTTATGCATCCTTTTTTATCATTTTTCCTGTCGGTTTCCTCCACGGAATGTTATTTACCATGTTATGTTCCTTTTATAATGAGATAACAGAAGGTCATAGATCATCTATAGGAAGGGTATATTTCTATGAGATGCTCGGGACAATAATAGGAGGGGTTCTGTTAAACTATATCTTTATACAGTTTTTTAATTCCTTTACCATAGCTGCAGGCCTTGGTGTCGTAAGTGCATTGATGTGTATAATCTTAGTTTATTTTATCCCTGATATTAAAAAATTCCTTCTTATAGCCATTAGCAGCATATTTTTGTTTATAACTTTAATTATGGTAGCAGGGGGTATAGCAGATTATATTCATGGTGTCTCCATAACAAAACAATGGTCAAGCAGAAAAATAGTATATTATAAAAACTCACCATATCAGAATATTGTTGTAACCAGTGATGATGGTCAGTTCACATTTTTTGCCGATGGCATACCTGTAATAACAACGCCAAACCCTGATACTGCGTATACAGAGGATTTTGTTCACTTTACCATGCTATCTCACCCCATGCCAGAGAATATTCTTGTTCTCAGCGGTGGTGCAGGTGGTGTAATCCATGAAATACTCAAATATAAATCAGTAAAGAAGATAGATTATGTAGAATTAGACCCTGTTTTTCTTGAGACAATCCAGATGTTCCCCACTGCAATAACAAAAGGTGAGTTAAAAAATCCTGTTGTGAATCTTCATTTTCTTGACGGCAGGATGTTTGTCAAGAACTCCCCTGTCATGTATGACGTGGTCTTCCTTGGAGTCCCTCCTCCCCATACTTTACAGACAAACCGCTTTTTCACAGAAGAATTTTTTAATATAGTGAAAAATATATTAAAACCTCATGGGCTTGTTTCCTTTACGCTGCCGGCTACCATGACATACTATACCAATGAGTTGAGGGACATCCATACGTGCATAATAAAGACCCTTGGGCAAGTATTTAGGTATAGATATATTGTACCTGGTGATTTTAATATCTTTATCTTTACCAACAGTGATACCTTTAAAAAAAATAATACCTCTGTGATATCAGAGAGATTCAAGGTGTCAGGTGTTGTTACAAATCTTATAAATAACTTTTATATAATGGAGCGACTTGACGAGAGGAAAAAGGAGTGGTATCTGTCTAATATAAAAGGCAGTTATGCTGATATAAACAGGGATTTTTCACCTTATGCCTTTTTTTATACCATTGCATATAATAATCTTATCTACTCACCCTATCTCAAGGTTTTTTTTGATACATTAAAGGGAATGAACCTTTTCAAGGTAATGCTTTTTTTCCTTTTGGTCTCTTTGTTCTTTTTTATCTTGAGCTTGAAACAAAAAAACCTGTCCATTGTATATGTTATAGGTACTACAGGCCTTGCATCTATGGTGCTTGAGCTAATCCTGATTCTTAGCTTTCAAACATTCTATGGCTATGTATTTTTTGAAGTAGGAGTCCTTGTTATGGTATTTCTAAGTGGTATTGCCTTTGGTGGAATTGGGGTGTCCACAGGATATATGAGGAGATTCAGGGATATAAGGATGCTCCAATCTGTTGAGATTGCCATGATAGTGTTGATATGTGTGGTGTTCTTTATATTAAGATACTTTTGTCCTCAGATACAGTCTATGCCTTTTTTAATCAAAGCCATCTTCTTTATCCTTTTATTTATTTCTGGTTTGTTTACAGGAGCTGAATTTCCCTTGAGCAGTAGGATTTATGCAGGTAGTGCAGGAATAAAAAATAATATCGGCAGGACAGTAGGGCTTTTATACAGTGTTGACCTCCTGGGTGGTTTTATAGGTGGACTTTTGGGAGGGATAATGCTTTCTGTTATAGGCATCCTTGAAGGTTGCATAACCCTTGCAGTATTAAAGATATGCAGTGTTCTCATATTGTTAAGATATAGAGATTTCAAATCTCCTCATATTAGCGCAAATCCATGAACATAAGTTAGGACTATAACAAAGCGAGGTTATTTTGGTTATTTCTCCATGGTCTTGAATTTTTGTAGATTTCTTTAGAAAATAGTAAAAATTAATAGAAAATTAACAATTCTTTAATTTTTGTTTAACAATTTTCTATTAGTATAAACAGAAAACCATAGGAGGCTGGCGTTATGGAAAGGAGAGATTTTTTAAAGGTTTCTATGGCTAGTTTTTTGGCTTTAGTAAGCCCTGCCGAAGAAGCTATGGCAAAATTAATTTCCTCTCCTGAAAGAAAAGCAAAAGGCATTATTTTTCTAGTTGGTGATGGCTGGCCCTTAGGTGTTATGAAAGCCATGTATGAATTTAAACAAAAAAAATTTAAAGAAAAGAGTCAAATTCATGATTTGCTTAAGAATTCAAGGGCTCGGATATTACTGCAGAATACATCTTCTTTGAGTTCTGTGGTGACAGATTCAGCACCAGCATCGGTTGCCTGGGCAACAGGTTCTAAAACTGCCAATAGAATGCTTTCAAGTCTTCCTGATGGAAGAACATTAACTACAATATTTGAACTGGCAAAACAAAAGGGTGTGGCATGTGGATTAGTTACCACTACAAGAATAACCCACGCAACTCCTGCAGCATGGTATAGCCACAGTACCAATAGGGATTCTGAAGAAGACATTGCAGTTGATCTATTAGATTCAGGACTGATTGTTGCCTTAGGAGGAGGCGATAGATTTTTTGATTCTAAAAAGAGAAAGGATGGCCAGGATCTCTACGCAAAATTTAGAAACAAAGGATATGAAATAGCAAAAAATAGAGAGGAACTATTAAAGG
>JAOAHW010000135.1 GCA_026415015.1 Syntrophorhabdaceae bacterium | reverse complement strand
TGTTCAAATCCTTTTCTTGCTTTTTTTCTCTGTTTAGTGCATTCTTTCATTGTGGCTCCTTTCTTGTTAATGTTTTGGTTTGTGGATTATATTCCACAGGGGAGCCACGGTTCAAGTTTCAACTAAAAATAGTATAACATCCCAGAACATTTCTCCCTCCTTAAGGTGATAAATAATTTTTTTAATTAAATTAATAAGTTAAAGGAGAAGAGATATTCTAACAGCGTATAGGATGGTTTAATTGGGAGGTAGTTTTTATGTCAGTAAAGACTGATATAAAGGATCTTTCAATAGAGATAGAACCTTGCCTAATCTTTGGTGCAATCTTGATTAAAGCGAGTTTATTTAGATTTTTATTAGTGATTTCAATAATAGCACAGTCTTCATCGTTGTCTTCATTAGTATATGACAATGGATTATGTAGTAACCGCTCTATATTTGAATAGACTATAAAGGTTGATAATAAAGGGATGGAAGGTGTATACAGCGCCTTTATATATCTTATCTGGCTTGGCCTTTCCCTTGCATTTTTCTTCTCACCTAATAACAACATGGTCATGCAGTCAATAAGTGGTGAGCATAAGGGTGTGGCTACAGGGGTTTTCAGGACATCCTGTCATTTTGGTATACTCATGGGTGTATGTGTCTATGAGATGTTATTCTCATACAATATACGCACAACTGGTATCACTGACAACCCCATACGTATGGGTTATATGGGGATTAATTCAGCTATACTCAGTGGATTCAGAAATGCCTATCTCTTTGGTGGTTTTATTGGCCTGGCTGCCTTTATCTTATCAATTTTTAGAAAAAGATGGGGTTTTAGTGGAGCAATCAGTAATAACAATACCCAATGACATAAGATTCCTCCAGGCTGTCCAGGCTTATACAAAAGAGGTGGCAAGACAGGTTGGTTTTGATGGAAAAGACATAGAGATGATACTCCTCTGTCTTGAAGAGGCGTTTACCAATGTCATAGAGCACGCCTTTGACCCTGGTGAAAAAGACGTATTTCAGGTTATCATCAAGCCACTGAAAACAGGCCTTAAGATTACTGTGAAGGATAAGGGGCTGCCCTATAACCCTGATCTCATTCCAGAATTCAAGATCTATTCAGATATAGGGGAGCAGACAGAATCAGGCCTCGGGATATTTCTCATGAGACATCTGATGGATGAGGTGTCATTTCATAATCTGGGGAGAGAGGGCAAGGAGTTCCACCTGACAAAATATATCCCTGCAAAAAATATCACAGAATACCACACTCCAGAGGAGCTGCATCCATATGCATCCCATTTAGGAGAAAAAAGACAGGATTTAGATAAAAAAATTATCAAGATAAGGCTTATGGAACCTTCAGAGGCTGTCGAGGTTTCAAGGCTATTCTACAGGGTCTATGGCTATACATACTCAATAGATGAGATATACTATCCTGACAGATTTAGAAAGCTCATAGAGGATGGCAAGATATTATCGGTGGTAGCTGTAGATAGTAAAGGTGAAATTATAGGCCATACAGGCATAAAAAGAGATAGCGCCGAAGCAATTATAGGAGAGTCTGGTATAGCTGCAACAAAACCAGATTTCAGGGGACAGGGGATATTTACTCAAATGTTGAATTTATTGAATGAAATAGCAACAAATCAGGGTATATATGGCCTATATGGCAGAAGAGTGACATTCCATACATTATCTCAAAAAACAGGAAACACTTGTGGTTACAGGGATTGTGACTTTAACCTGTGCGCATTGCCCTCTGACAGGATATATAAAGGCATAGGTAGTCCAAAAGACAGGATAAGTGTTGTTTATTTATACCTACCCCTTGTGGTTCATGAGAAGGCCACCATCTATCCCCCAGGACACCACCGTGCCTTTATTGAGGCCATCTACAATAACCTGTCCATTGAAATAAGCCCCTCTTCCCCTGATGGAATAGGGCATGTAAACCTTCAGGAGCAGTCTTCCTTTAAGATAGATATCTTTTCACACCTCAATAGGGCAGATATAAAGGTATATGCCTATGGGAGAGATATAATAGATAAACTCACAGAGACCATGAAGATGCTTTTCAGAAGAAAGACAGATGTAATAAACCTATTCCTTGACCTTGAGGAACCGGCAACAGTCATTTTGTGCAGCGAGTTCGAGAGGCTTGGTTTTTTTTGTTGCCAATGCTATGCCTCTTCTATATTTCAATTACACATTGATACTTCAGTATCTTAACAACATACCTCTGGATTATTCAGAGATCCATATATATTCTGATTTTGCCAAGTCCATGCTTGAATATATCATGGAGAAAGACACCAATAGAGACCTTTAAAGTGCTTATTTTCAATTGACACAACAGGGAGGGGGCAATATAATTATTTTTACCGTGTTATTGAATAAATTTTTAGAAGAGGACATAGGAGAAGGAGACAGGACAACCCAGTGGATTGTCCCTGAAGACCACAGATCCCAGGCAATTATTGTGGCAAAACAGGATGGTATTATAGCAGGGCATAGATATGCACAAGGGATCTTCAGGGTCTTAGATAATGAGATAGAATACAATGAAAAAAAGGCAGACGGTGATCTTGCAAAAAAAGGGGATGCTATTGTAGAGATTAAAGGGAGGACAAGGGCAATACTCACAGGAGAAAGGGTTGGTCTTAATATCCTCCAGAGGCTCTCAGGGATAGCAACATTGACAAGGGAGTATGTAGATGCTGTAAAAGGCACAAGGGCAAAGATCCTGGACACAAGAAAGACAACCCCTGGCTTAAGAGAAATGGAGAAATATGCTGTTAAGGTTGGGGGTGGAGAAAACCATAGGATGACCCTATCGGATATGGTCTTGATTAAGGAAAACCATATTACTGTTGCAGGATCCATAAGAGAGGCGATAAGAAGGGTAAAGGGTAGAGGGCTTTTAGTGGAGGTAGAGGTAAAAAACATGGAGGAGCTTAAAGAGGCATTAGATGAAGGTGTTGATAGGGTTCTCATTGACAACTGGGATGTCCAATCTACAGGAGAGGCGGTCAATTTTATAGGTGGAATGGTCCCTGTTGAGGCATCAGGGGATATGACTGTTGAGAGGGCACGGATGGTAGCCAAGGAAGGGGTTGACTATATATCAGTAGGTGCACTCACCCATTCATTCAAATCCATGAATCTCTCTCTACTTTTAATATGAGGCAAAGATGGGCAAAATACATGGTTCAGGCTATCCTGAAAGAGAATCAACATTAGAGCGGATAAAGGCTATCAGGCAAGACATAGGGAAAGACCTTTTAATATTTAGCCATTTTTATCAAGACGACGATATAGTAGAACTTGCTGATTTTGTTGGAGATTCACTTCAGCTTGCCCATATAGCATCTGAAAAACAGGATGCCCCATATATTATCTTCTGTTCTGTCTCCTTTATGGCAGAGATGGCAAAGATACTCTGTTCACCTAAACAGGAGGTCCTATCACCAGCACCAAAGGCAAGGTGCCCCCTTGCAGAGATGGCGCATATCCATGATGTTGAAGTTTTATGGAAAGGGCTTTTAGCCTCTGGAGAAGAATTCATCCCTGTTGTTTATGTAAATTCAACAGCAGAGATAAAGGCCTTCTGTGGAAAAAATGGAGGAACAGTCTGCACCTCATCAAACGCAAAAAAGGTCTTTGAATGGGTCTTTGGTAAAGGGAAAAAACTTTTATTTTTCCCTGATGAGAATCTTGGAAGAAATACATCATATTCATTGGGGATAAGAGATGAAGAGATCAAAACATTGGACCCCAAAGGAGACAAGGGATTGTCAGACTTAGGGAAAGTCAAGGTCCTTTTATGGAAGGGATTCTGCTATGTCCATACAAGATTCCTTAAAACTCAGATAGAAAAATTAAAAAATACCCATGATGGACTCAAGGTAATAGTTCACCCTGAATGCCCCCCAGAGGTATGTGCTGTCTCTGATTTGTTTGGTTCCACGAGCTTTATAAAAAAGACTATAGAAGAGGCACCCTCTGGTTCAAAGTGGGCTGTGGGCACTGAGTGGAATTTTGTAAATAGACTAAGTAAAAATAATCCTGATAAGACAGTAATCCCCATTCTTGAATCAAGATGCAATGAAATGGCACAGGTGACCCCTGAAAGGCTCTTGGAAGTCCTGGAGGGTATTGCAAGAGGTGAGCTTACTGGCAGGGTTACAGTCTCTGATGAGATAGCCGATGGGGCGAGGGTTGGCCTCAAGAGGATGCTTGAGATAGCTTAGATGAGAGATAAAAAACCCTACTGTGATGTCTTGATTATTGGTTCCGGGATTGCTGGCCTTTCAACTGCCATAAACCTATGTGAATCTGGGTTAAATATCATACTGATTAATAAGGCAAAAAACATAGAGGAGTCCAATACATTGTATGCCCAGGGCGGTATTGTAACCCTGGGAAAGAATGACTCCCCTGAGCTTCTTGCACAGGACATAATAGATGCAGGGGATGGTATCTCTAATCCCCTGGCCGTTGAACTCGTGACAAAAGAAGGGACAAAACTCGTAAGGGATTTTCTGATAAAAAAGGTGTCTGTCCAGTTTTCGAAATCCAGTGAAAAGGGATATGATTATGCCCAGGAG
>JAOAHW010000099.1 GCA_026415015.1 Syntrophorhabdaceae bacterium | reverse complement strand
GATGTAGACTATAGACTAAAGACTAAAGACTATAGACTAAAGACTAAAGACTAAAGACTATAGATTAAAGACCAAAGACTATAGACTATAGACTATAGATTAATGCCTTTTGTTAATTAATGAAGTACCCCTTGTATCTCTATCAATTTACATAATCCAAAAGCTCTATAACCAAAAAACCAATATAGGGGATATGCCCCTAGGTAAGTCTATTCTGGAGTTAGGGGTATATTAAATTCATCACCTGTATCCCCTAACAAATCTTTTACAATAAATGAATAACCCTTGTTTTTTCTTGTTCCTATAATATAACGAAAATAATATCTCGTATTGTTAAAGGCAGGAAAATGACTCTGTCCACCACCGCCTGCAGCAATTATATAAACCACGCCATCTTTTGTTGAACGATTGTAGAGATGGTCGTGACCTGATACTACAAGGGATACACCCTTTTTTACAAAAAGCCTGTGGAGTTCATCCCTAGCCTTTTTAAATTTATCAAGGCCATGGCCAGAAAAAATAGGAAATAGGGGTCTATGGAGGAATACAAATTTATACTTGAAGGGTCTTTCTAATTCTCTCTTTAACCACAAAAGCTGTTCCCCTGCAATCATACCCTGCTCTTCAGGTAATTCAGTATTCAGTAGTATAAACAGGGTATCGTCATCAGAGAATGAATAGTACAAATCATGGAAAAACCTCAAATATATTGCCAAAGACCTCTTGTCTTTTATATCGTGATTCCCTGGTGCGAGGTGTAGTATCTTGTCTGAACCAGTAATCTCAAGGAATCTTTTCCATTGTCTTATGTTCCCAGGTATATGGATTGCATCTCCTACATGGATTATAGTTTTTATATCTTTTTCTTCTATTACCCTTATAAAATCCACATAGACAGAGTCCTCTGCCCCAACATGGGTATCGCTTACAATGCAGAAAGAGTTTATCTCTGCCCGTGTTAAAAAAGGTAATAAAAATAGTAAAATGGAAATAAAGATGAAAATATTTTTTATCAATTTTTTTGATAACAAGTGAATCATGGCTCTCAATATACACCAAATTATAGACCTTTGTAAAAGGCTATAACACTGTGGCGCATTTATGGTTTTATGTTAAAAAGGTTTTCAATCCTTAGTCTATAGTCTATAGTCTATAGTATGTAATCAATTATCTTGTATTGGGAGGCAAAAATTAATATAATCATCAAAAGAAAAACACAGGAGGACCCGATGGAGGGACATATTTATAAGGCATTTGATATGGAATTAAAAGAGCTAAAAGAGGCTATTTTATACGAGGGCGGCCTTGTAGAAAAGGCAATAAGGGATGCAATCAAGGCATTATTGGAGAGAAACTCTGATATAGCAAAAAAGGTTATAGAAAATGATGATATTGTAAATGCCAAAGAGGTTGAAATAGATGAGTTCTGCCTAAAACTCCTTGCATTAAGGCAGCCTGCGGCAAGGGATTTGAGGTTCATCACAACGGCAATAAAGATTAACTATGACCTCGAAAGGATAGGCGATATGGCTGTGAATATATGTGAGAGGGTATTGGAGCTCAATGAAGAGCCTCAGCTTAAACCATATATTGACCTGCCCAACATGGCAAATATAGTGGAATTGATGGTCAAAGAAAGCCTTGATGCCTTTGTTAAAGGAGATGTGGAGCTTGCATTAAAGGTTACAAGGGATGATGAAAAAGTTGATCAACTCCTTGACCAGATTTTTCGTGAACTCTTGACCTATATGATAGAGAACCCCAAGACCATATCAAGGGCCACAAGGATCCTTTTTATATCTAAATATCTTGAAAGGATGGCTGACCACGCTGTAAACATTGCCGAACTGGTAATATTTATGGTAGAGGGTAAGATAATAAGGCACATCAAACACAACTAATAAAAAGTCTATGGCCAAAAAAATAGGTATTTTTTTGTTAATATGCTCCATGATTTTTGTATACTCATGCACTAATAAAGGCAAAAAGCAAAGTGGAAAAAAGCAAATTATTAGTATTGCAGGCTCCACATCTGTAATGCCTTTTATTGAAAAACTTGCAGAGTATTTCATGATTCAGAATCCCAAGTTTATTGTAGATGTCCAGGGCGGTGGTTCTACTGCAGGCATACAGGCATGTCTGAACAATACAGTTGACCTGGGCATGTCCTCAAGAAAACTAAAAGAGGGAGAGAGATTAAACGAGATCATTGTATGTTATGATGGCATATCCATTGTAGTTCATCCAGATAACCCCATAAACGAACTTTCACTAGAACAGGTGAGGGCAATATTTTCTGGAAAGATAAAAAACTGGAAGGAACTGGGCTGGAACGACAGAAGGATAGACGCAATCACAAGGGAGGAAGGCTCGGGGACACGGGGTTCATTTGAGGATCTTGTAATGAAGGGTGTGGAGATAGATGACAGCATTATGGTTCAGGATTCCAACGGATCTGTAAAAGAGATAGTGGCAACAGACCCATATGCCATAGGATATATCTCCCTTGGACTGGTGGATAAGAGGGTAAAGGCACTTACAATCGATGGTGTTGCACCTACTGTTTCAAGTATAAAGACAGGCTCATATAAGATTATGAGGCCATTTCTCCTTTTATCAAACGGGGATCCTGACGATAATGTAAGAGAGTTTATTGAATTTGTCCTTTCAAAACAGGGACAGGAGCTTTTGAGAAAAGAGGGGCTCATAGGTTCATATGAATGAGAGGGCATCCATAAAAGAGGGAGTAGTAAAGACTGTTTTAACAACCTTTGCATTATCGTCACTGCTTTTCCTCTTTCTCATATTTATTTTTATCCTTATTGAAGGGTCTCCCCTTTTTCTGAAGGTGGGATTGAAGAATATAATATTGGGTTCTAAATGGGCTCCAACAAAAGGTTCTTTCGGTATATTCCCTATGATAATATCCTCTTTCCTTGTTACTTTTGGAGCCCTTATTATTGGGGCACCACTTGGGCTTTCATGCGCTATATATCTATCAGAATATTCTGGTAAAAGGCTTAAGATGATTCTCAAACCTGCCCTTGAGCTTTTGGCAGGTATTCCTTCAGTTGTCTATGGTTTCCTCGGTGTTATTTATATTGTACCCCTGGTGAGGGATCACCTTGGTGGTTCAGGATTTTCTCTTATCTCTACATCGATAATATTGGCGATCATGATACTGCCCACCATAATTAGTATATCCTTTGATTCTATCATGAGTGTCCCGAAGACTTACAGGGAAGGCTCATACGCCATGGGTGCTACAAAATGGCAGACTATCTATAAGATTGTAGTACCTTCTGCAAGGTCAGGGATACTGGCAAGCTTTATCCTCGGTATGGGCAGGGCAATTGGTGAGACAATGGCAGTTATAATGATTGCCGGTAATGCACTCAAGATCCCTATGAGCATAACAGACCCCTTGAGGACTTTGACAGGAAACATTGCCCTTGAACTTGCCTATGCAACTGGAGACCACAGGTTAGGGCTTTTTTCAACAGGTATAGTACTCCTCGTGATTATAATGGCACTTAATTATATAGCTAATTTTGGGATAAAGAGAAGGTCATAGGATGAGGATTAACCCGAGATTCATAGATAGCTTGATGAAGTTATCACTTAATATCCAGGCATTTTTTACTGTAGGGGTACTTGTGGTTATAGTGGCCATAATCCTGATAAAAGGTATAGGTAATATAAACCTCGAGTTTATATTTAGTTTTCCAGAAGACATGGGTAGGCATGGTGGTATTTATCCCACTATTATAGGGACGATCATGCTTGCGATATTATCTATTATATTTGCTACACCCCTTGGTGTTGGCACAGCTATATTCCTTACAGAATATACAAAAGAGTCCATGCTGACGAAGATTATACGTTTCGGTGTTGAGTCCTTAGCAGGTATACCCTCTATCCTTTACGGTCTTTTTGGTTTTATTTTCTTTGTTATTAAACTCAAGATGGGCTGGTCAATCCTCTCTGGTGTTCTTACAATAACTATTATGATATTACCAACCATAATAAGAACAAGTGAAGAGGCCATCAAAGCAGTACCTAAGAATGTAAGGATTGTTAGTTTTTCCCTTGGCGCCACAAAATGGGAGACAGTAACAAAGGTTGTTTTGCCATCTGCTGCACCAGGCATACTTACTGGGATTATGTTAAGTATTGGTAGGGTAGTGGGTGAGACTGCAGCTGTTATTTTTACGATGGGGAGTTCACTGAGACTCCCTACATCGATTATGGATTCAGGGAGAACCATGGCTGTACATTTCTACATCCTTGCGAGAGAGGGTATATCTATGGAAAAGGCATATGCCACAGCCCTTATCCTTGTCTTTAGTATACTTCTTATCAATATAGTTGCCTATTACATTATGAACAGGGTTATATCTAAATATTCTTGATGGATTATGGACATAAAGATAAAGGTAAAAGATCTCAGGGTTTTTTTTAATAAACAAGAGGCCTTAAAAGGTATAACAATTAATGTTGCAAGAAACATGATAACTGGTTTTATGGGGCCTGCAGGTAGCGGTAAATCAACCCTTATATCCACCATAAACCGCATGATAGACTTTGAGGATAATATAAAGATAGAAGGCAAGGTCTACATAGACGATGTGGACATCCTTGACGGGGACATCAACACAGTCAGTCTTAGAAGGCAGGTAGGGACAGTCTTTGCAGTACCCATACCTCTACAGCGCTCTATATTCGAGAATATTGCCTATGGACCAAGGCTAAAGGGGATAAATGACAAGGCAGAACTTCACAGGATTGTTGCAGACAGCCTTAAAAAAGCCTTTTTATGGGACGAGGTGAAGGATAGACTTGACATCTCTGCCAATAAGCTCTCAGGGGGACAGCAGCAGAGACTATGTCTTGCCAGGACCCTTGCATTGAAACCAGAGATCATCCTCCTTGATGAGCCTTGTTCAGGTCTTGATCCCATATCTACCGCCAAGATAGAAGAGGCATTAAACGAATTAAAGAAGGAATATACAATCATCCTTGTTTCAAATAACACAAAGCAGATCGCCCGTATAACTGATTATTCTGCATTCTTTTATATGGGTGAACTTATAGAATACGGTACAACTGAGAAGATTTTTACCAATCCAACCCAGAAAAAAACAGAAGACTATATATCAGGTAAATTCGGATGATGGAAAGCACAGTATTATCAACAAGAGGGCTTAACCTCTATTACAGTGATTTTCATGCACTAAAAGATGTAGACTTCCATGTATACAGAAACTCAATAACAGCCCTTATTGGTCCTTCAGGCTGTGGTAAGTCCACGCTGCTACGTTGTTTTAACAGGATGAATGACCTTATTGATGAGGTGAGGATAACAGGTGATATATTTGTAAACCAACAGAATATTCAAGAGATTGACCTCATTGAATTAAGAAAGAAAGTTGGGATGGTTTTTCAGAGGCCAAATCCTTTTCCCTTTTCTGTCTATGATAATATGGTATACGGTCTTAAGATACATGGGATGAACAGCAGGAGACATAATATGGTAGTTGTTGAGAGGTGCCTCAAGGCTGTCGGGCTCTGGGATGACCTCAAAGACAGATTGAACATGTCTGCCCTTGCTTTGTCTGAAGAGATGAAGCAGAGGCTCTGCATTGCAAGGCTCCTCACAGTGGAGCCAGAGATTATCCTCCTTGATGAGCCATGTTCTGCCCTTGACCCCATTGCCACCTTGAGGATAGAGGAACTCATGATTGAGCTTAAAAAAAATTATACTATTTTAATAGTTACCCATAACATGCAGCAGGCAGCAAGGGTATCAGACTGGGCAGGGTTCATGCTCCTTGGTGAACTTATAGAATTCGGTGAGACATCACAGATATTTACCTCCCCAAGAGACAAAAGGACTGAAGAATATATAACAGGGAGATTCGGCTGAGATGGATTTTTTGAGGTCAATTAAATCTAAACAGGCCCTTGAGATAATACTTGGTTTTACCTGGAATCCTGAAATAGAGATTGTAGGGATAGACGATGGATTAAACAGGGTGCTTGCCGAGGATATAATCTCAGAAGAGGATATACCCCCTTTTTCCCGTTCCCTTGTTGATGGTTTTGCTGTTAAGGTTAGGGATACATATGGTGCAAGAGAGACCAACCCCAGTTTTGTGAATATAAAGGGTGAGGTAAAGATCGGAGAGACAACACATTTAGAGATAGGGGATGGTGAAAGCGTGAGGGTATCAACAGGTTCGATGATACCAAAGGGTGCTGATGGCGTGGTGATGCAGGAGTATGTTAGATATCTCCTTGATTCTATTGAGATTACCAAGACTATTCATAAAGGTGAAAACATCTGCTTCCAAGGGGATGACTTTAAAAAAGGGGATAAGATATTAGAAAAGGGAAAGAGACTGAATTATTTTGATCTTGGAGTTCTGGCATCAATAGGCAGGTCAGATATTAAGGTATATAAAAGGCCTACTGTAGGTATAATATCAACAGGGGACGAGATAATAGGCATAAATGAGACCCCCAAACCTGGTCAAATCAGGGATATAAATAGATATACCTTAAGCGGTCTTTTTGAGAAAGAGGATTTCACGGTAATTCATGCAGGCATTGCAAAGGATAATCCTGAGGATATATTAAACAAAATAAAACTTATAGGTGATACAGATATAGTCCTACTGTCAGGTGGGAGCTCAAAAGGGGACAGGGATTATATTATCGAATCTATAAAGAGATTGGGTGGAGAGATATTTTTTCATGGGATAAATATAAAACCAGGTAAACCTACTATCTTTGCAAGGTTGGGGGATAAGCCTCTTTTTGGATTGCCAGGCCATCCAGGGTCGTGTATCATGGTGGCCATAAGGTTTGTACTTCCTATTTTAAAAAAAATGGAGGGAGAGAGGATAAAGGGCACAGCAGGTATGATTTCAGGAACCCTCACGGCCAATGTGCCTTCTTCTGTGGGCGTTGAAGAGTGTGTGGATGTAATCGTTGAAAGGAAAAAAGACGGTATCTTTGTAACGCCTGTATTTGCTAAATCCTCTGTAATATCTTCATTTACAAAGTCATCAGGTTATATAATCGTACCTGAGGAAAAAGAGGGCTATGAAAGAGGTGAAGAGGTGGAGGTTTATTTTTTTTAGATGAAACGCTATCTCGATACCTTAAAGATAGATGATGCTATAAATAAGGTCCTTAATTTTGTAACCACTATCGAGGATGAGGAGCTTGTGCCTTCCTACAGGAGTGTTGGAAGGATAACAACAAGGGCTTTATATGCAACAAAGTCATCCCCGCCTTATATGTGTTCAGCCATGGATGGTTATGCAGTATCTTTTGAGTTGACCCTTGAGGCAGATATAAATAAGCCTGTAAGCATATCAAAAGAAGATGCCTTCTATGTCAATACAGGGGATCCACTGCCTACTGGCACCAATGCAGTAATAATAATAGAGGATGTGGAGGAATCAGAGTCTTCAATAACCATAAGGCGACCTGTACACCTTTGGCAGAATGTGAGGATGATAGGTGAGGATATTATAGAGACAGATATGGTGGTCCCAAAAAATCATAAAATAAGGCCTTATGATATGGGGATTATTATCTCTTCTGGGATTCAAGAGGTCCATGTCCGCAGGAACCCCAGGATGCTTATCATACCAACAGGAAAGGAGCTTATAGATATTTTTGAAGATGATTCTCAAGGCTATAAAGGTTATGGGTTGATTGATTTTAATTCCTATACCCTCAAAGGCATAGGGGAGGAATTGGGCTTTGAGGTTGAAAAATTCAAAATTATCCGTGATAAAGAAGAATTAAAAAACATTCTTAATAATTTAGTTGAAAAATTTGATGTAATTTTAATAAATGCTGGGACAAGTTCAGGGACAGAGGATTTTACAGGACATGTCATAAGGGAGTTGGGCCAGGTTGTCTTCCATGGGGTATCTATGATGCCAGGAAAGCCAACACTCTTTGGCATTATCAGAGGCAAACCAGTATTTGGAATCCCAGGTTATCCTGTATCTGCAGTATTGAGCTTCAGGGCATTTTTGATACCCCTCTATGAGAAGATGTGCGGTATCAAGATATTTGTTGATACTATTCATGTAAGGGTCCCTTATAAGATACCATCAAAGATTGGTACTGAAGAGATAGTAAGGGTGAGCATCATAGAAAAGAATGGCATAGATTATGCTGTACCCTTACCAAGGGGTGCTAGTATCTTTTCATCTATGGTAAAGGCAGATGGCCTTATTAAAATTCCTGAAAATATAGAAGGCTATGACGAGGACGCTACAGTTGAATGCACACTCCTTGTAGAGAGAGGGTATCTCAAAAATAGGATTAACCTTATAGGCAGCCATGATTTAATACTCGATGTCATAAGGGATATGATAAAGAAAAGACATAGTGGTCTTGATTTTATATCAACCCACACTGGCAGTTTAAGTGGAATGATGGCCTTTAAGAAGGGTATAGTTGACCTCTGCACAACCCATATCCTCGATGAAGAAAAAAGAGTCTATAACATACCAATAATTAAGAGGTATCTTGAGGGTTTACCTTGTGTCCTTATCCATCTTGTCAAAAGAACACAGGGGATACTTGTAAAAAAAGGGAATCCTAAAAAGATAAACACCATA
>JAOAHW010000060.1 GCA_026415015.1 Syntrophorhabdaceae bacterium | reverse complement strand
AGATGTGTATAAGAGACAGGGTTAATAGGGTCTATCCTTGTGGGGCTATGCTTTGCAAAGGGTCTTGCTGTCTCTATTAAAAAACCAATGATAGGGATAAACCATGTAGAGGCCCATGTTATGGGTATCTTTTTAGAGGAGGATGTAGAGTTTCCATTTCTCGGCCTTGTGGTATCAGGGGGACACACAACCATAATGCTTATGCATGAGCCGTGCAGGTATGAAGTAATAGGAAGCACAAGGGATGACGCAGCAGGAGAGGCCTTTGACAAGGTGGCAAAGTTTCTTGGGATAGGGTATCCAGGGGGTCAGGTTATAGAGAGGCTCTCAAGGGAAGGGAAAAGGGATTTTGTCATGTTTCCAAGACCCATGGCAGAGGAGGATAATTTTGATTTCAGCTTTAGCGGTCTCAAGACAGCCTTTATAAACTGGACAAGGAAAAACAGGTTGGATAAGGACAATATGGCTGATGTCCTCGCATCTTTTCAGGAGGCAGTATTCGACAGCCTGTTTAAAAAGATATTAAAGGCGTCAGAGAGGTTCAACATAAAGAGGGTTGTTGTAGGTGGCGGTGTTGCTGCAAATTCAAGGCTAAGGGAGATATTTAGAGATAAAGGCAGCCATGAAGGCCTAAATGTATATTTTCCATCCCCTGCCAACTGTACAGATAATGCAGCCATGGTGGCAGTAACAGGTTATTATTATCTTGAAAGAGATATGTTTTCCACTCTTGATATCAAAGGTGTCTCCAGGATGAGGATAAAGGGCTAAGGCAGGGAGATAGTATGTTAAAAAAATATCTCTCCCAGCATCTAATCAAGGACAGAAACATCCTTAAAAAAATGGTGAGACTATCAGGCATAGAAGGCGATGATGTTATCGTAGAGGTAGGTGCTGGCCAGGGTGACCTGACAGGGTGTCTTTGTGAGGCTGCAGGCCTTGTATATGCCATAGAGATAGACGAGACATTTTATAGATACCTAGAGCCTTTAACAAAGCAATACAGCAACCTGAGGTTATCTTTCTGTGATTTTCTTAAGACAAGTCTAAGGGATCTATCTGATGAGGTAAAGGGTAAAAGGATAAAGGTATTCGGTAATATACCCTATAAGATAACAGCGCCCATAATCTTTAAAATCATAGATGAGAGAGGGGTAATAGATAGTGCATTCATGACAGTCCAGAAAGAGATAGGGGAGCGGATAACAGCCAAACCAGCAAGCAGGGTCTATGGCGCTATCTCTGTCATCTGCCAGCTCCTGGCCCATACAAAGATTCTATTGAGATTAAAGGCCTCTGTATTTGTACCTCCACCAAAGGTAGACAGCGTGTTCTTTTCTATGGTATTGAAAGAGGATTGTGGGTATATAACAGATGGTTTTATAGAGTTTGTAAAGGTATGTTTCGAGAACAAGAGAAAATACATGAAAAACACCCTTATTAGGCATTATGGCCCAGAAAAGGTCTATGAGCTATACAAAGAGATAGGGCTACTCCATAGCATCAGGGCAGAGGAGATAGAGCCAGAGAGATTCATTGACATATACAGGTTTTTCCATGGGTAAGATCATAGGGTTCACAACAACAATACCATTTGAGATACTATTTGCCGGTGGTTATATACCCTGTGACCTGAACAATATCTTTATAACAGATTCTGAGCCCATGCATTTTATAGAAAAGGCTGAGATGGACGGGTTTCACAAGAGTATGTGCAACTGGATAAAGGGTATCTACGGTGTCTTGATGGAGAAGGATATTGACAGTGTCATAGCTGTTATGGAGGGAGATTGCAGTAACACCCAGGCCCTTGCAGAGATACTACAGTTTAAGGGTATCCATGTAATACCCTTTTCCTATCCCTATGATAGAGATAGAGATGTTATAAGGCGTGAGATAGATAAGCTCATGGGTATTTTTGGTGTAGATTACGAAAAATTAAAAACAACAGAGAGTGAGATAGAGGATGTAAGAGAGATACTAAGAAAGATAGACAGGATGACATGGGATGACAACCTTGTCACAGGTTATGAAAACCACCTGTGGCTCGTGAGGTCATCGGATATGTTAGGGGATTACAGGATGTACCACAGGATGGCTAAAGAGTTTATAGATGAGGCAAGAAAAAGAAGACCCATTGATGGTGTGAGAATAGGGTTTATAGGTGTCCCGCCTATTGTCACTGGCCTCTATGAGTTTATCGAGGATATAGGTGGACACGTTGTCTACAATGAGACCCAGAGACAGTTCAGCATGCCCTTTAAAGAATCTGACATCGTTGAACGTTATAGAACCTATACTTATCCCTATGGCATATTCTCAAGGCTCCATGATATAAAGACAGAGATAAAAAAGCGAGACATAAAAGGTATTATCCACTATGTCCAGGCATTCTGCTACAGGGTAATGGAGGATGTGATATTAAGGCAGACCCTTGACTGCCCCATCCTAACCATAGAGGGTGAACTGCCAAGACCCTTGGATGCAAGGCTGAGACTGAGGCTTGAGGCATTCATAGAGATGCTAAGGGGTCAGGAAGGATAATCATGGAGAAGACCAAGAGGTTTATAGTAAGGCGTGAGATGATAGGGTTTTTAAAATCCATCCTTGAATCCTATGAAGATGTGGGTATTTTATCTGTGCTCGACGGTGACACAGGTCTTGTAGAGATAATATACCCTGTATTTTTTGAAGAGGATATAATGGGTATTATGAAGGATATGGCAAATAACGGTATAGATTACAGGGAGGTAGACTGATATGCTCAATGCCCAGGGTATTATGAATGAACTCATAGGTAAGACCACTATCTATGCAGATATATTTGCAGAGGAGAGACAGTATACGCGGATCCAGCTCGAATCCTCCCGTTTTGAAAAGATTGAAAAAGGAATAGATAAGGGTGTGGGCTTGAGGACCATCTCACCATGGAAGACATATTTTGCCTCTACAAATTCTTTTGAAGATTCACATCTTATAGACCTGTCAAGGCAATTAAAGGACTCTCTGGAAGGAAAAAATCATAGGCCTATAAAAGATTTTATTCATGTTACAGCAAATTATCCCTTTTCATTAAATATTAACCCCAGGGATGTGGAGTTGAGGCAGAAGCTCCAGATAGTTAGAAAGATTGATGATATGGCAAGGGCCATGGAAAAAAGGATAAGACAGGTCAGGGTCATATACCTCGATACAGAACAGAATGTGAGTATGTTCAACAGCGAAGGTATGGCAGTGGAGGATAAAAGAAGACAGGTGGTATTGAACATAACTGTTGTGGGAGAGGAAAAGGGTGAGTTGCAGACAGCCTACGAGTCTATGGGTGGTTTCTATGGATTTGAATTCTTTACAGATGAAAGGATAGAAGATCTTGTATACAGGACTGTCACAAGATTATCTGGTCTACTTGGGGCAAGGGAGGCACCTATGGGTATCAAGACAGTAGTCCTATCTTCCAAGGCAGGGGGGACAATGATACATGAGGCCATAGGCCATGGACTCGAGGCAGACCTGGCTATGGAGGGCATGTCTTGTTATAAGGGAATGTTAGGTGAGAGGATAGCATCAGAGCTGATTAGTGTTGTAGATGACAAGACCATCCCGAATATGAGGGGTACATATGCCTTTGATGATGAGGGTGTGCCCTCAGAGAGGACTGTGCTTGTAGAGGCCGGCATCCTGAAAAATTATCTCTTTGACAGATTCCACGCCATGAAATATGATGCAAAGCCAACAGGAAATGGCAGGAGGGAGTCATACAGGTTTAGGCCCATCCCAAGGATGTCCAATACCATGATACTCCCTGGGAAAGACAGGCCTGAGGATATTATTGCATCTGTAGACGATGGTATATACGTTGTAAAGATGGGAGGAGGTCAGGTAGATACTGTAAGGGGGGACTTTGTCTTTGAGATCTCAGAGGGTTATATCATTGAGAAGGGAAAGATCGGTGATATGATAAAGAATGCAACCATGATGGGTAACGGCATGATCGTACTTAAGGAGATTGATATGGTGGGAGACGATATAGGGTTTGGTATAGGTACATGCGGGAAAGATGGCCAGGGTGTCCCTGTATCAGATGCCCAGCCAACCTTAAGGATACCGAGGATTGTTGTGGGGGGTAGGCAGGTTTAAGGTCTATTTAAAGACCCTCTCAAATATCGTATCCACATATCTGAAATAGTGGCTATTGTCTGTAATCTCGTTTATCTCTGCCTCTTCCAAGTACCTTCTTAGGTCTGGGTCTTTCTTGAGCTCTTCTTTGAAATCAAGACCCATCTCATAGCACCTCATTGCTACTGCCTGGGTCAATTTATATGCCTCCTGTCTTGTAAGGCCTTTTTTTATAAGGCTCAAAAGAACAGCCTCTGAGTGATAAAGCCCCTTTGTTATCTCAAGATTTTTCTCCATCCTATCAGGATAGACAATAAGGTTTTTATACATGTTCTTTATACGTTCGAGCATATAGTCTAAGAGTATAGTAGCATCCGGGGCAATGACCCTCTCTACAGAGGAATGGCTAATATCTCTTTCATGCCATAAAGGTATATTTTCAAGGCTTGCTATAGCATATCCACGGATGAGTCTTGCAAGACCGCACAGGTTCTCTGAGGCTATAGGGTTTCTCTTATGGGGCATGGCAGACGAGCCTGTCTGCCCTTTTTGAAAATACTCCTCTGCCTCACCTACCTCTGTCCTCTGGAGGTTTCTTATCTCCAGGGACATCTTTTCAATGGATGAGGCGATTATAGAAAGGGTTGTGAAAAACTCTGCATAATAATCCCTGGGGATAATCTGGGTAGAGATAGGCGCAGGCTTCAAACCCAATCTCTCACAGACATATGCCTCAATTGCTGGCTGGACATGGGCAAATGTCCCTACAGCCCCTGAGATCTTCCCAAAGCTTATTCCATCCTTTGCCTTTTCAAGCCTATTCAGGTTTCTTTTCATCTCATCATAGAAATGCGCCATCTTGAGGCCAAATGTAATGGGCTCTGCATGGATGCCATGGGTCCTGCCTATCATGGGTGTATCTTTATATTTTATGGCATTCTCCTTCAGGACGTCCATGAATGCCTTTATATCATCTATCAAGATGTCTGAGGCCTCCTTAAGAAGGAGTGAGAATGAAGTGTCCAGAATATCAGAGGAGGTAACACCCATATGGACATATTTTGATGAAGGACCTATATATTCAGAAACACACTCTATAAAGGCAACAACATCATGGCGGGTCCTCGCCTCTATCTCCTCAATCCTATTAACAGAAAAGCCTGCCTTTTCTTTGATGTTTTTAAGGTCTTCTTCAGGGATTACACCAAGTTTTGCATATGCCTCACATATCAGGACCTCTATCTCAAGCCATTTCCTGAACTTGTTTTCCTCTTCCCATATGTCTGTCATTCTTTTTAATGAATATCGTTTTATCATGGGTCTAATATTACATAAGGTAAAACCCCTTGTCAATGAAGAAAAAGCTCAAAAATATTTGATTCATATAGAATCCTGTGATATGCTCAAATACGATAAGCTTGGATTTAATTACAAACTCAACACTTATAGGAAAAATAAAAACAGGAGGGAGGTATCTATGTCCACTATATATGATGTGTATGCAAGGGAGGTGCTTGACAGCAGGGGTAATCCTACTATTGAGGTTGATGTAATACTCGAGAGCGGTTATATGGGCAGGACCATTGTGCCTTCAGGGGCATCAACAGGTGAGAGAGAGGCACTGGAACTAAGAGATGGGGATGCAAAAAGATATAAAGGAAAAGGTGTTAAAAAGGCCGTAGACAATGTAATCGATATAATAGGCCCAAAGATAGAGGGTCTTGATGCCCTGGATCAGGTATACATTGATAATTATCTAATCGAACTCGACGGCACAGAGAATAAGAGTAACCTCGGTGCCAATGCAACCCTTGCAGTATCTATGGCAGTGGCAAGGGCAGCAGCAGAATTTCTTGGTTTACCCCTTTATCGTTATCTCGGAGGGGTCCATGCAAGGGAACTCCCTGTCCCCATGATGAATGTTATAAACGGTGGTGTCCATGCCCAAAATTCCCTCGATGCCCAGGAGTTCATGATCGTCCCTACTGGGGCAGACTGTTTTAAAGAGGCCATAAGGATGGGTGTTGAGACCTTCCATACCTTAAAAAGTGTTCTGAAGGATAAAGGTTTTGCTACAGGTGTAGGTGATGAAGGTGGCTTTGCCCCAGATCTTAAAAATACAAAAGAGGCCCTTGATATGCTTATGCTGGCCATAGAAAAGGCAGGATATAAACCAGGAGAGGATATATGGATTGCCCTTGACCCTGCTGCCAGCGAATTCTACAAGAAGAATAAATACCACATAGACGGAAACAAGTGGACAAGCGAAAAGATGATAGATTTTTATGTATCCCTTATAAATGAATATCCCATAATATCCATAGAGGATGGCCTTGCCCAGAATGATTGGGAAGGCTGGAAGAAACTCACCGAGAGGTGTGCATCAAAGGTGCAGATAGTAGGTGATGATATATTTGTGACAAATCCAAAGATATTTGCAGAGGGCATTGAAAAGGGCATAGCCAACAGCATCTTAATCAAACTTAATCAAATAGGCACTGTAACTGAGACATTAACAACCATAGAGATGGCAAAGAGGGCAGGTTATACATGTGTCATATCCCATCGTTCAGGCGAGACAGAGGACACATTCATAGCAGACCTTGCTGTGGCCACAAATGTGGGTCAGATAAAGACAGGTTCAGCATCGAGGAGTGAGAGGATAGCAAAATACAACCAGCTTATAAGGATTGAAGAGGAACTCGGTGATGCAGCAGTGTTTGGCGGGAGAAAGGTATTTTACAGCACAAAATGAAGACATTTTCTCTAAAATACGGAAAAACAAAGCAGACCTTTGAACTACCAGATAGCTGGGATTCAAGGGTATTGAATTATAGGGAACCAGAGCCTCTTCATCCAGAAGAGGCTCTCCTATCATCATTGAAAGACCCTATTGATACAAAACCTCTGGATATATGGCTTAAGGATTTTAAAAAAATCCTCATAATTTGTCCTGATGTGACAAGATACTCAGGCATTGATTATCTTCTGCCTGTAATCTATGAAAAATACCTCAAGGAAAAGGACTTAGAAATAATATTTGCCCTTGGCAACCATAGAAAACAGAGTGATGAAGAAAAGGCAGGGATAATATCAGAGGGCATATTCAAGGCTGTTCATTCATTTGACCATGACTGCTTCAATAGGGATGAATTGAGTTTTTTTGGCAGGACATCGTCTGGACTTGATGTGCTTTTAAACAGGGTGCTTGTGGAGACAGATGGAGCTATTGTTACTGGTTCTATAAACTTCCATTACCTTGCAGGATTTGGTGGTGGTAGAAAGTCCATCTTCCCAGGGATTGCAGGGTATGAGACCATATTGGGTATCCACAGTAAGGTGTTCAATCCTGATAGGCCTGGAAAACATGAAAAGGCAAAATCAGGGATACTCAAGGGTAACCCCATGCATGAAGAGATTATGGAGGGTATAGCCCTTATCAAGACACCCATGTTTCTAATAAACACCGTGATAGATGATAAGAAAGAACTCTTGAATATCTTTACTGGCGATTTAAAGACTGCCCATGAACAAGGCTGTAGCTGGTATCTTAAACACTTCGGGGTAAGGGTGCAAGAAAAGGCAGATATTGTCATTGTCAGCTCAGGGGGTTTCCCTAAAGATATAAATTTTATCCAGACCCACAAAGCAATAGAGCATGCCTTAAATGCCGTTAAAAAAGATGGTTATATGATTGTGGTGGGCAGGTGCGAGGATGGCCTGGGGAATGCAGACTTTTTGAGATGGTTTGCATATCCCACCATTGAGGATATGGAACCCCATGTCCGAACAAGCGACAAGGTATATGCCCAGACAGCCTATGCAACAAGGCTAAAGGCACAGTACTGTAAAATTATACTTATCTCAGATTTAGAAGAAGATGTGGTAAAAAAAATGGGAATTGCCCATGCAAAGACAGTGGAAGAGGCTTTATCATTAATAAAGGTCAATAAAGAGCCTCTATGCTATATAATCCCCAATGGTTCTAATATGTTAGTTCAATGATGGAGGGTATGATGGAATGCACATTAGAAAAGAACAAGGCATCATGCACATGTACATACGAATCCTGTAGCAGAAAAGGTAAGTGCTGTGAGTGTGTGGCATACCACAGGAGTAAAAAGCAGATCCCTGGGTGTTTCTTTACTAAAGAAGGTGAGGCCACATATGACCGCTCTTATAAAAGATTTATAATTGATAACAGATAAAACAGACTATAGACTATAGACTACAAACAATAGACAATAGACTACAGAAATAAAACTATTGTAGTGTTTTGCAGGGGTCTTGATATAAAATTTAAAGCCCTTCAAGGAATTCTTCTGCCTTTTCTCTTATATCATTAGACTTATGGGTCATCCTTATTATAGAGAGCTTTCTTTTTACATCTTCTCTCTGGCGATTTGAAAGATTATCAAGGACCTCCCTCAGCTTGTCTACTGCCATGATTATATAGCCCTGATCCCCTGAATCTAAAAAAAGCATAAGGGTAGAGAAATCTTCTGGTACACCGTACTTATCTGCATAAGCCTTTATGCTTGCGATGAATGAATTTGTACCATATGCTTTGTGGATCTTATTGAGCAGCTTATCATGCTCCAGTGTGCCCTTTTCACCTTTGAAAAGCCTGTCAAGTGCCTCTTTTCTCCTGCCTATCTCCCATCTATTGGCATCTGGTCTATGTTTTGTTTGACCTTTTTCTTCTGCCCTGCCATAGTGCCTGCTTTTGTCTTTTTTACGGTCTATCTCACGCCAGTTGGGTCTATCATCATAATCTGACACAGAATACCTCTTGTAATCTTGAAATATATTTCTATCTTATGGCAGTCCAGAAGGTCTCTACAAGGCCTATCTTCCATATGCCTTTTTCTTTGTACATCTGTAAGATAGCAGGCCTTTCTGATTTTCTATATTGGATTATAACCTCTGCATAATTGCCTTCAATCTTGCCCATCTTCCATGTGCTCTGCTCAAGGACTGTTTTGGGGTCAAAGTTTTCAAGGAAGGCCTCCCAGTATTCCCTTGCTATCTGACCAGAGCTTTCAAAATCTTTAGAAATCAGATCTCTTGTAAGAATGGTAATGTTTTTTTCTTTTTTACTTTGCTTTATATTATAACGATAGATATCATCTATAATCCTCTGTCTTGATTTTTCAGTAATCCCATTCCATATACCAATAAAATCTTTTTTCTCCATCATTTTAAAAACATAATCGGCAGAGTTTAAAATGTTATCAACTTCTTTTTCAAAAGTCCGATTGGTTGCATGTATCTTTAAGGGTGGTGAAAAAATAAAAAGAAGACAAAATAAAATGCAAAAATATGTTTTCATTTTAATATAAAATGGAGGGCAATGCCCTCCATTCTTAAGATGAATGATTAGATTGATACCTTACAAATTGAAAGAATTATTTATGTGCCGGGGTAGGAGCTGCACCACCGCTTGCGCCTGTTGCCGCTGATACACCTGCAGCGATTGCTGCAGTACCCACAATACCTGCTGCAACTGTGCCTGCACCAATACCTGCTGCTACGCCTGTGCCTGCTGCTGCACCTACACCAGCTGCTGCACCAGTACCAGCACCTGCTCCTGCGCCAGCACCAGCAGCTGCACCAGCACCAGCAGCTGGCTGTGCTAATACTGTTGATGGGATAATCAGGCTAATAAAAAAGAAAAATAGACTCATTAGGCCAAATACTTTTTTCATAATTCAAACCTCCTTATCATTTAATTATCTATTATTCCCCTCTTCGTGTTATTTATAAATCATAGGTTTATCCTTGTCAAGATAAATTTTTGTATTTCTTCCAAAAAAGTCAAACAGGCTGTTGTAATGAATTATATCTTGCGCAACATCCCTTAACCATGGTGAGAGTGAATAATTGTATATTGTTTTTGTATCGTAACCTGTAAAGATTCTCAATGGCCAAGTGATAGAGATTCCTTTGTCGTGATAGCCTCGATTATATATATCTTTGAACACACTCGTTGTATTTGTCCAGCTATACCATGCAGATAAGACTATGCCATTTTTAAAAAATTTTGAAGCAGTAAGTCTGAATCCTTTATCGCCTGCTAAAAATCTCCCTGATTTTAAATCAAATGATAATTCTGCCTCTGGTACATTGAGTCTTGTGTTGAAAAAAGCGGTCTTATATGTTTGTTTATAAACTGAACTTAGCTGAAGGGGGTTATCTATATCTCTTTTTTTTACGAGACTACTGCTTATGCCCATATATAATCTTCCATTGAAAAAAGGTTTTGCCACCTCACCATCAAACCCTGAATATTGGATCTCCAGGATACCTCCGGCTAATCTTGTGTAGATCTCTTGGTCTGTTTTAAATATCTGGTTAAACATAAATCTGCTGAAGGTTACATTTTTTCTCATATATTGCCATAGGTCAGATCTTACAGGATCTGGAAATGGCTCAACGGACGATTTTATATTATTAATTGGATATCCTTCTATGCCACCTGTTATTGCCCCGCCATCCCAAGGAAGATAGCTTAACCATAGATAGGCACCTGCCCTGAATCTGAAAAAACCAGATGGGTCATTCAAAAATTGTTGAAAAGAGGGGTTTATACCATAATCAATTTTCTTTTGATATTTTATAGGGATATCAGGTTTCCAGCTTATATCGGTCTTTATTTTAGAAAGATATAAAAATTCATTTGGTTTTAGTCTTTCATTGAAAAGGTCATCTATATCAGATTTTGTTGTTGAGTATTTCAAAATAGGTATACCATTATTGGTTAAAATTATATCTACCCTACCCATGTCTTTCGGGGCTATGTCTTTTAATATGTTGAGTATCACGCCAATTGCCTTTGTTGTATAGAAATATTTATCATTTTCTGCCATTAATATTATCTCTTTTCCCTCTATGCTTACGCCTATATCTCTAAAACCCGATTCATACAGTGCCTTTTCAAGGCGTAAAGATAAAGGATTTTCCCTATCCTTTGCCTTTTCTTTATAAGTAGGGTCATATATAGGCAATAATGTGCTATCTATTCCAAAGGCAACAGATAGATTCAGGCCTATTTGTTCACCTCTCTGATAACTCATGATAATATCTGCCCATTTGTAGGGAGACCAACGAAAGGCGTAATTGAATTTTGATGGCACATGCCTTCTGAAATACTTTGCCTGAGCAGGGTCACCGGTTTGTTTCTCATATCTTATAGGGCTATATTCCGCCATAATGGCATATCTATCTGATATGTGGAACTGAATACCACCAAAGAATTGCCCATCCCTTGCCCATTGCTTTGGATTATTTATTATATCTACTTTAATTGTTTCTCCAGAAGGGGGCAAGGCTACCTTACCAAATCTGCCATTTCCAAATCCAAGTGTAAAATCAAAGGGGTAGATCTGTTTGCTCGCCACAAAATACTGGGATGGATAAAGTCTTGTTCCCTGAGGGTCATTTATAGCAAATGCCATGGCAGGGAGGTATTTTCCCTCTGACATAAATTGGTATTTTAAATCCAATGCCTTATCTTTAGTTTCTCCATATGAAGGACCTAATGCCTTAACACCCCTTACCTGTGTTAGCCTGCCTTCAATCTCAAGACCTTTTAAAGGGCTTACAGCAAGATAATACCAAATATAAGGATGTGCCATACCCACCCCTGCCCTGAAACTATTTTCTTTCATTGTCCTTGCAGTGGGTATCTCTATCAGGCCTGTTGTACCCCAGTTATTAGGATTCACAAAGGGTTGATCTGCTGCATGTGCAACAGAAATGAAAACACTGTCTACAAAACATGAGTTTTGGGAGATAAAGACCTGTGTCACAGAACATAGAGCTAAAAATAATAAAAAAAGAAAATATTGCGGTCTCCACTTGGTATTTATTTTATGCACTATTCCCTGTCGCTTCAAAATGATTTGACAATTTAATGTGTCTCTTAAAACAATTGTCTACAAAACCCTAAAAAAAGCGGTATGATACATTTATACATATTTATTGCACAAAAGCCTTATTTTGTGGATATATTGTAATTTAAAATATGATTGTATACTTATTTCAGTTTTGATTTCCACTAAAAATTAAATATTCTAGCAATTTCACAGGGCTTACAAATTTGGGCTTTAAGTAGTAGAGACTTTTGGCACTTTACTGTTTATATTCAAGAAGGAACTCCTTTAGGGCCTCAGGCCAAGCCCTCATTGGTTCTAATTTGGTATTTATCAATATACTATATTTGGGGCGCCTTGCAGGCCTTGGAAATTCATCTGATGACACTGGAATGATTCCAATGTCTTTTATCCCTGCAAGTTCAAATAGGATCTTTGCAGCACCATACCAGGTAACAGGAGCCCCTTCATTTGTTATGTGGTATATACCAAAGGGCATGTCAGACTCTATAAGATGTTTTGTCTTATTTGCCAGATCTGGTGCATATGTAAAGTTTGAAAGCTCATCATCTACGACCTTAAGGGTATCCTGTTTTTTTGCCAGTGATAACATAGTCTCAAAAAAACTCTTTTTTGCATTCGGGTTATTAGAGGGCATCCCGAAGAGTTTTTGAAGGCGGATAAGATAGTATCTTTCTATGTTTTCCTGGACTTTGATCTCACCAAGATATTTGGATTCACCATATTTTGATATAGGAGACGGTTTGTCTTTTTCATAATAACCCTCTTTTTTTGTGCCATCAAAGACATAGTCAGTGCTATAATGGACAAACAAGGCGCCCACAGTCTTTGCTGCCTTTGCCAGATAGCCAGGGCCATAACCGTTTATCCTCTTAGCTATTTCAAACCCCTCAGGCTCCTCAGCCTTATCAACGGCATTATAGGCTGCAGCATTTATAATTATATCAGGCCTAAGTGAGGTGACCTTTTCCATGACAGATCTTTCATCGCCTATATCTATATCAGGCATATCCCAGCCTGTAACTTCATAGTTTTCATCTGTTCTAAATGCCTTTGCCAGTTCAGGCCCTAAAAGACCCATGACACCTATAATCAGTATTTTTTTCATGTCCTTTCCTTGTTTATATTTTTCTTGTGTGAATTATATATTAAAATAGTATGATAGGCAATCTGGAAATATGAGAAAGGGTGTCATATTGTTATTACTATCTTTATTTACGCTATGTATTGTGTATTTTTCTGCTACTACTTTATATGGCGAATGTATAAACGGTGACTGTATAAACGGCAGGGGTTCCATGCTTTTTGAAAACGGTGATTATTATGTAGGTTACTGGAAAGACGGTGCATTCCACGGTGATGGTTTTATGATATATCGAAATGGCGACAGATACAAAGGTAGTTGGAAGGACGGGAGAAAACATGGAAAAGGAGAATTCTACTTTGCAAATGGTGATGTGTATAATGGTGGCTGGAGGGATGGAAAGCCTTCTGGAAAGGGGACAATGATATTTGCCAATGGTGACAGATATTCAGGGGATTGGCTGGACGGCTCCTATCATGGTCATGGTACAATGGTCTATGCTAATGGTGATACATATAAAGGCATGTGGAAGAATGGCGCTTACAATGGAAAAGGGAGTATGGTATTCTCATACGGTAATAGATACATAGGGGAATGGAAGGATGGAAAACCCCATGGAAAAGGTACTATATATGACCCAAAAGGGAGAGTAATATACTCTGGTTTGTGGGAAAACGGTGAACCTAAAAAGGGTGAGGACATTAAAAAAAGGTGAGGCAACATCTGGGCCTGTAACATACTGGATGAGTAGAGACCAGCGTGCCAGGGACAACTGGGCACTCATCTATGCCCAGGAGATTGCCCTCAAGATGCAGAGACCTTTGGTAGTTGTCTTCTGTCTTGTAGATAATTTCCTCGGTGCAACAAAGAACCAATATGCATTTATGATAAAGGGTCTTATGGAGTTAGAAAGGACATTAGTGCAGAAAAATATCCCATTATATATCCTTCAAGGCAACCCTGTTAGTGAATTATCCATATTTACAAAAAAATTCAATATATCAGCCATTATTACAGATTTTGACCCCCTAAAGATTAAAATGCAGTGGAAAGGGTCCCTAATAGAACAGATAAATATACCTTTTTATGAGGTGGACACACATAATATAGTCCCCTGCTGGGTGGTATCGCAGAAACAGGAATATGGGGCTTATACCATAAGACCAAAGATATACAGACTCTTAAAGGAATTCGATGAGGAATGCCCAGAGGTTATTAAACACCCCTTTTCTTGGGAAAAACTCTTAGAAAAAAACAACTGGGATAAAATAATTGATATGCTTGGCCTGTCAGATGTCATGATGGAAAGGCACTATTTCATCCCTGGAGAAAAGGCAGCATACTCTGTCCTGAAAGACTTTATGGATAAAAAGATTAAGCATTATAGTTTATACAGAATTGACCCAAGCATAGATGGCCAGTCAAACATCTCTCCATATCTCCATTTTGGTCAGATATCAAGCCAGAGGATCATGTTAGAGATCAATAGATATGTAGAAAATATAGAAGAAAAAAAGGCCTTTCTCGAAGAACTCATTGTCAGAAAAGAACTCTCAGATAATTTTTGTTATTATAACAGCAATTACGATAGCTTTGAAGGTTTCCCTGAATGGGCAAAAAAGACACTAAATAACCATAGACAAGATATAAGGAGATATATATATGATATGGATGCCCTTAAAAAAGCCCAAACCCATGATGAATTGTGGAATGCCTGTGAGAAGGAGATGGTCAAAACTGGTAAGATGCACGGTTATATGAGGATGTATTGGGCAAAAAAGATACTGGAGTGGTCAGAGACACCTGAGGATGCCATAGAAAAGGCCATATACCTAAACGACAGATACGAACTCGATGGCAGGGACCCAAATGGCTACACAGGCATAGCATGGAGCATAGGAGGTGTCCATGATAGACCATGGCAGGAGAGAGAGATATTTGGAAAGATCCGTTATATGAGTTATAATGGCTGTAGAAGGAAATTTAATATAAAATCATATATAGAAAAAGTAGAATCCCTTTGATTACAAACTAAAATGAGGTAAAGATATGTGGAACTGGAAGATGATTTATGAGGATAATGATTATGTATGCTACCTGGATATTGAAAACATTACAGATTCAAAGGCAGATGAGGATGGATTATACAGCTCTTTTGAATGTTATCGTTCTATATCAGACAGGGTTGTTGTATGGGCCATGTTTTTCATTAAAAATAGAGAGATTGTGGATAAATATAAGGAATATCTCAAGCTAAAAGGAAGTCTCACAGAGGGATACAGGGATTATAATAATAGCCTCTGTCTTATAGAATTTGATGCTGAAAAAGGGTTATACAGGGCAATCCCTGCCCTTGATTATAACAGCCAGGGCAGAGAGCTTGGCACTTCCAAGATAATAGCAGATAAAGGAAAATCCTTTATAAAAGGTTTAAAAGGCGATTGGTCGCCAGTAAAGTCAAGAGGCACAAATAAGGCTATCCCTGGGATATTCAAATTTTTATATAAACCAGATTCAATTACATCATAGTTGAGATATTTGAAAAATGTCTTAAGTCATGGCGTGCCCTTAAATTTCTCCCACTCTCCCCTCTCTTTCAGGACATCCCTGTAGACCTCAAGCGCCTTGTTCACCAGGGGCATACCACCATAAGGGGCCAACTGAAAGAATACCTCTGCGAGTTTTTTAGGGTCGCATCCCACGTTCAGGGCAGCATTCACATGGAGCTTGAGCTCTTCTGCTGCACCGAGGGCTGCAAGCATGGCGCATGCCACCATCTGCCTCTCTGGCAGTGTCAAGACTGTCCTTGAATAGAGATTCCCTGTTATAAACATGGAAAGGTCATTGGCAAGGTCTCTGTCGAACTCCTTCCATGTTAGATATGGTGGGTCCATCTTTATCCCCTTGCCAAACAATTTTTCTGCTGTCTCCTGTGTCCTCTTTTTTATGGCATCTTCATCCATTTTTCATCCCTCCGCAGATTTTTGAAGTTTTAACATGTCTCTAACGATGGGTCAATAAGATAGGATTGAGGAGGAATCAAAAATATTGTATAGTTGATAGTCATTATGAAAAGGATAGTTATAGGCACTGCAGGCCATATAGACCATGGAAAAACATCCCTTATTAAGGCCCTCACAGGCATAGACTGTGACAGGTTAAAAGAAGAAAAGGAAAGGGGTATAACCACAGAGCTTGGCTTTGCCCACTATAGATTCAGTGATGACCTAATTGTAGGGATCGTTGATGTGCCAGGCCATGAGAGATTTGTCAGGCATATGGTGGCAGGCTCATGGGGTATAGATGTAGTACTTCTTGTTGTTGCTGCAGACGAGGGTGTCATGCCCCAGACAAAAGAGCATATAGACATATGCACCATGCTTGGATTAAAAAAGGCGATTGTAGCCATCACAAAAAAAGACCTTGTAGATGAAGAGATGGTAGAGCTTGTTAAAGAGGATATAAAAGATTTTTTAAAGGATACTATCTTTGCCCATGCGCCACTTATACCTGTATCGTCTGTGAACGGCGAAAATATAGACCTCTTAAAGACTGTTATAAGGGATGTAGCCATGTCCACTGAGGAGAGGTCAAGGTCAGGGATATTCAGGCTTCCAGTGGACAGGGTCTTTACCATAAAGGGTCTCGGCACGATCATAACAGGCACGTGCATATCAGGCTCTATTGAGGTAGGTGAGGAGATAGAGGTATATCCATTAAATAAAAGGGCAAGGATAAGAAACATCCAGGCATACCATGAAGATTCAAAAGAGGCTGCAGCAGGGCAAAGGGTTGCCTTAAACCTCCAGGGTATAGACAGGCAAGAGATAGAGAGGGGGACAATAATAGGAAGACCAGGAACACTTTTGCCCACCAGTAGGGTTGATGCCTCTTTCAGATACCTCAAGCTCCCCTTCAAAGGCATAAAGAGCGATACTATCTTGAGATTCCATGTGGCCACCATGCTTGAAGAGGCAAGGATAGTGCTTCTGGACAGGGATATTATAGAACCAGGGGATGAGGCCTATACCCAGTTTGCCTTTCGTAAGCCTGTAGTTGCCCTACCAGGAGACAGATTCATCTTAAGGGGCTCATATCAAATCCAGACGATAGGAGGCGGAGTTATCCTGGATATTGCACCACGAAGGCATAAGAGGATGTCCCATGGGCTGGCTGAAGACTACAAAGTTCTAAAAAACGGTCTTGTCCTTGATAAGGCCCTTTATCATATAAGAAAAGGTGGTCACGGAGGCATGGACAGAGGGATCCTCTCAGTGCTCCTCGGGGTTGATCATAAAACAGTTACTAATATCATTGAGGAGCTTAAAAAGACCTTGATGATAAAGGAGATAAATAGATTTGTAGTGGAAATAGAAATGTTCAGAGATTATAAAGGCCTTCTTAAAAGATATGTTATTGATTTCCATGAGAAAAACCCTCTAAAGATCGGCATTTCAAAAGAAGAGCTTAGGACAAGGCTGCCAAGGGTAGAGCCAGTTATTTTTCAGGCAGCCCTTGATGAGTCTATTGAAGAGCATTCAATCAGGGTGGAACATGATAAAGTCATAGATACTACCATGGCATCATCTGGTCAGGTAATGGATCCTATGGAGGAGGAGACACTTAAACTGCTGGAAAGACAAGGCCTTACACCTCCTAATCTAAAAGAATTTGCCCAGGAGATAAAAAAGACAGAGAAACAGACAAGGGATATACTTGAGAGGCTCGTCCACAAGAAAAAGGCTGTTAAGATAAAGGGTGATATATACATACATAGCCAAACAATAGAGAAATTAAAGGATACTGTGGTGGATTATCTAAAAGAAAAAGGTGAGATGGCACCAGGGGATTTCAGAGAATTATTCAACATATCAAGGAAATACACCATTCCTATCCTTGAATACTTAGATGAGATCAAGCTCACTATCAGGGTAGGAGACAAGAGGGTACTCAGGTCTAAAAGGTCTGCCTGACCCAATCAGGTCAGGCAGATATCTATTGCCTCGTCCATCCTCTCGATGAACTTAAAATCCATATTCTCCTTTATACTCTCAGGTACCTCTTCAAGGTCTTTTTCATTGAGCTTGGGCAAGAGCACGCTCTTTATCCCTGCCCTCTTGGCAGCCAGTACCTTTTGTTTGATGCCTCCTACCGGAAGGACAAGACCCCTTAATGTAATCTCGCCTGTCATGGCCACATCATTGCGCACTAGCCTCTCTGTAAGTAGGGATACAAGAGATACGAGCATAGTAACACCTGCTGAAGGGCCGTCCTTTGGTATTGCACCCTGGGGTACATGGATATGGATGTCATTCTTTTCAAAAAAATCCTCGGGTATGTTAAACTCCGATGCCTTGCTCCTTATATAGCTCAATGCAGCCTGGGCAGACTCCTTCATCACATCACCTAACTGGCCTGTGAGGGATAGATTGCCTTTTCCCCTCATCTTTGTAGATTCTATAAAAAGTATGTCACCACCTGTTGGTGTCCATGCAAGGCCTGTTGCCACTCCAGCGTATTTTGTCCTCTCTGCCACCTCTGAGAAGTGCTTTATTGGCCCAAGATAGCTGTGGATGCTATCGGCAGTGATTATCTTTTTCTCTGTCTTACCCTCTGCCACATCCTTTGCCACAGCCCTACATATTGTTGCTATCTCCCTCTCTAAATTTCTGACCCCTGATTCCCTGGTATATGAACGTATGATGACCTTTATGGCATCATCCTCAAATTCAATGAGGTCTTCGTTCAATCCATGCTCAAAACGCTCTTTAGGTATGAGAAACTGCCTTGCTATCATGAGCTTTTCTTCCTCTGTATATCCTGGCAGCTCAAGGACCTCCATCCTGTCTTTGAGTGCCGGTGGTATGGGGTCAAGCATATTGGCTGTAGCTATGAACATAACCTTTGATAGGTCAAAGGGCACCTCAAGGTAGTGGTCGCTGAATGAGTAATTCTGTTCAGGGTCAAGGACCTCAAGGAGTGCGCTGGATGGGTCACCTCTAAAATCCATACCGATCTTATCTACCTCATCAAGCATAAACACAGGGTTATTAGAGCCTGCTTTTTTTATACCCTGGATAATTCTGCCTGGTAGTGCACCTACATAGGTTCTCCTGTGTCCTCTGATCTCTGCCTCATCTCTTATGCCGCCTAAGGATATCCTCATGAATTTCCTGCCCAGTGCCCTTGCAATGGACCTGCCAAGGGATGTCTTTCCAACGCCAGGGGGACCAACAAAGCACAGTATAGGGCCT
>JAOAHW010000096.1 GCA_026415015.1 Syntrophorhabdaceae bacterium | reverse complement strand
ACAGTACCCTGCTGTGCCTGCTACAACAAGGCCCCCCCTCCCTGTAGCCTGGACATCCCTTATCCTTCCCCCTGTCCCTGTCTCAGCACCAGGAAAAGGGGCTACACCTGTTGGAAAATTGTGTGTCTCTGCAGTAAAAATAATATGGTAGCGAAGACTTTGTTTTTTAAACAATGAAGGTGAACCAGGGTTTTCAGGTATAATAGTCCAGCACTCAAACCCCTCTATGCCACTGGAATTATCCTTGAAGGCTATAATGCTATTTGATGGGTTAGCCTTCCATGTTGATTTTACTATGTCCATTAGGGTCTCAGGCATCTCTATGCCATCTATAATCTGTCTACCCTTGAAATAACCATGTCTGGAATGTTCGCTGTTTGCATTATCCAGGTCCCTAATCTCAACTATAGTTGGGTTCCTGCCCTCTTCCTTGACAAAATAGTTAAAATATAGATTTCTGTCCCACTCATCCATAGCAAGGCCAGGGACATCAAGGAGGGCATCAGGCCCCTTCTCTTTTAAAGGTATCTCATATACAGGCTCAGGGATTACCCCTGTTTCAAAGCTCTCAATGGGTTTATCGTACAGGCACTCTGTCATCCTATCATGGTTGTCGCTTATGAATCTGTCCCTGTCAATCCCTGGGGCTATTATATAACGCCTTGAGCGCTCTATCCTCGTCACCTTTTCAAGGCCACAGGTTTTACAGATAGAGACAATGTTTGTGGAATAGGCTGTGGCAAAGTTCATCCTCGGGCCAAGCTCAACAACTTCATTGCCCTTGCCTAAGGTAGAGGCCTCGGATATACTCTCCAGGATAAACCCATCGGCAAGGATATTCTTTAAAACAAGTAATTCTTCTACTGAAAGAGGGGACAGGGTCTCCACATTGAAACAATATTCCAATTGATGGTTTTTTTTGAGAAAAAAATGTAACATAATCTTGACCTTTTAAGATTCTGATATTTGTATCAGATTTTAAAGATACAACATCTTTAGCCTGTCATGCCTTCAGTATGCTCTTTATAGTACTCTTAAGTTCTTCTGTATCAGCAGACTTTACAACATAGGCATCGGAGATCCAGCTTGAAAAATCTTGTTTGAACTCACCATAGGCAGAACATAAGATAACATGCTGGTCCTTGTTTATCTTCTTTATCTCATTTAAGGTCTGGATGCCATCCATACCTGGCATCTTAATATCAAGGACCACAAGGTCAAATGGAGATTTTTTTATCTTTTCCAGTGCCTCATAACCATTGGATGCCAAATCTATTTTATAACCTTCTTCTTCAAGCTCCTCCTTAAAAAGGATCCTAATGTTTTCCTCATCGTCTACTATTAATATCTTTATGTCTTTCATGTTCTACTCCTCTTTTGATAAATTATTCTCTAAAGGCAGGTAAACAAAAAAAGTTACACCCTTCCCAACATTGTTCTCTACCTCGATCTTGCCTTTATTGTTCATGATGATCTTATTTGATATGGCAAGCCCAAGGCCTGTGCCTTTTTCTTTTGTGGTAAAGAACGGGTTAAATATATTATCTATTGCCATGGGGTCTATGCCACCACCAGTATCAGAGATAGAGACCTTAATATATGATTTATTATCTATTTTAACCACCTCTGTCCTTATAGTTATCTCCCCCTCGCCCTGCATTGCCTCATAAGAGTTTACAAGGATATTGATAAAAACCTGCTTGATCTGTTGAATATCACATATGATCTCTGGCAGTTCCGAGTCATAATTCTTTACAATCTTCACCCTCTCCCACGATGAATCAGAAGAAAACAGATAGAGTATATCATCTAAGCATGTATTAATATTGCAAGGCTCTTTTGAAACTGGTGAGTCTTTCACATAGTCAAGGACTTCGTTCAATATCTTTTCAAGCCTTGCGACTTCGTTGATAATGATACTGGCATACCTGTTTTCAGTCTGGCTCAGGTTCATCCTTTTGGCGAGTCTTTTTGTAAAACCGCCTATTATTACGAGGGGATTTTTTATCTCATGGGCTATATTCGCTGTCATCTCTCCAAGGCTCTTTAGTTTCTCCTGTTCAATGACCCTTTTTTGCGTATCATTGAGTTCTGTTATTACATCCTTTAACCTTTTGCTAAGGAGGATATTTTCAAGGCCACTGGATATATAATTTGCTATAGTTGTTATAAGATAAGATATGTTGTCACTCTGGTCAAAGACGAGGTCCTTTTTTATTGAGCATATGGTCAGTGCGCCAATGGCCTTGTTTTTTGTGATTATTGGAGAACTACATAGAAAATACTGGGATAAGTCCTTATCATCCCCGTACATTTCATTTGAAAGCAAGACAGTTTTCTTCGTATTAATTGCCTGTGTCTCCAGATCCTCAATAAATCTTTCTAATTTTGGGTCAGGCTGTCCGTATGTAAATCTCTGGGTATTGAACCTTGAAGAAAAGTTATTTAATCTGATCGTTGACATTGAGGCATTTAGTGCCTTGGCAATAATAAAAACAATGTTTTTTAATGCAGCCTCCGGCTCCATATTTGTTGTAAGGATCTTGCCAAGCTCTGACAGTGTAACAAGTTCGCTTATCCTTTTTTTAGAAGACACCATAAGGTCTTCAATTCTTATAAGACCCCCTATCTCCCTTGCAATTACCGATAAGAGTATCTTTTCTCTGTCATTCAGTTCTCCCTTCACAGTAGATATGGCAGCCATGACCCCATAGATATAGCTGTCATCAGAAAGGGGGACAAAGGCAAATGACCTATATCTGCCTATTAACCCATCAAGTTCATGATAAAAGATACAACCAAACCTTGGCGGGATGTCCTTGTAGGTAAAATACTGGGGCACCCTTTTCTGGGCTATGGTACCTATGATGCCTTCTCCTATGTGGCACCTGTATTTATTAACCAGTGAAAAGAGTGAACAGTTTTGATTATAATAACTGCAGGAAATCCTTCTGTCCTTATCAAGTTTAAATACAAGGACCTCTTCAAAACCCATCCTGTGGGAAATGATATTCAATATGGCAGAAATCCTTGAATTTATCTCAAGATTAGAGTGGGATATCTCTATTACTTCGCCTAATAATTCCACTGCATTCATATGGTTCTGTGTTTTGCAATGGCCTTATTGTAGAGTTCTATGTATTCCCTTGCAGACCTCTCCCATGAGAAGTCCTCTTGCATACATCTCTTAACAAGGGATTGCCACTCTGTTTTATCCTTATAGACGGTCATTGCCCTTTTTACGGTATCGAGCATTTCTTCTTTGGTATATCCATAAAATTTGAAACCTGTCCCTTGCTTTGGATTATTTGTGTAATCTATTATCGTGTCTTCAAGTCCGCCTACCCCCCTTACAATTGGGACCGTTCCATACTTTAAGCTATATAGTTGATTTAAACCGCAAGGTTCATATCTGGAGGGCATGAGAAACATGTCTGCCCCTGCCTCAATTATGTGGGCGAGTCTGTTGTCATAGGCAATCTTTACACCAAATACTCCATCATATTTCTTTGAGAGGTCTGTAAAGAGTTCGTGATATTTCCTGTCGCCTGTCCCAAGAATAATATACTGTGCCCCAAGTGAAAACATCTCGTCCATTGCAGCTGCAATGAGGTCAAAACCTTTCTGGTCAGCCAATCTTGAAATAGTGGCTATAACAGGTCTTTCACTATTATAAGGCAGTCCAAACTCCTTGAGTAGCGCTTTTTTACACACTACCTTATTCTCTAATTTTTCAATGCTGTAGTTAGCAGGTAAAAAATTGTCTTTTTCTGGACTCCAGTCCTCATAGTCTATACCGTTTATAATACCATAAAGGTCATTTTTCCTTGCCCTGAGGACCCCATCGAGACCATAACCGTATTCAGATGTCTGTATCTCTTGGCTATATTGTTTGCTTACCGTGTTAATTATATCTGAAAATACTATACCACCCTTTAGAAAATTGATATTACCAAAGAATTCGAGATAATCAGGGGTAAAATACTCCCACCCAATATTAAGAAGATGCATATCATGATGCCAGAAAATACCCTGATAGCCTAAATTGTGGATGGTAAAGAGAGTGGCAATATCCTTCAGTTCAGGCTCGTCTCTGTATAAGGTGCGTAGAAACACTGGTGCTAAAGCAGTCTCCCAATCATTGCAGTGCAGGATATCAGGGATATAGCCTGTTATCTTTATGGTCTCAAGGATACTCTTTGAAAAAAATATAAAACGCACTGCATTGTCCTGATAATCACCATCAGGTGTGCTGTAGAGATAATCCCTGTTGTAATAATCATCCTGTTCAACAAGATAGGTTGTAATACCGTCGTATTCGCTCTCCACTATCTCGGCATCCACATAGCCAAGGGATATGGGACACGATATTTTGTAATTTTTATATCTTAATGGAAATTTCTGTTCATCTATGCCTTTGTGCTTTGGAAGGATTACACGGACATCAACACCAAGTCTTTTCAGTGCCTTTGGTAGTGCGCCAGTTACATCAGCAAGTCCACCTGTCTTTATAAATGGGAATACCTCTGGTGAGGCAATCAGGACCTTCATTTTTCACCCCCTAAACATCTATCTCCTTTAGGTATGTTGTGGCCTCTTCTGGCGGTGTTGGATTAATATAAAATCCTGTCCCCCACTCAAAACCCGCCATCTTTGTTAGTCTCGGAATAATCTCGATATGCCAATGGTAATGGGAAAGTTCCCTATCACCAATAGCCGCTGTGTGGAACATATAGTTATAAGGTGGGGCATTCAAAAGCTTTAAATATTTCTTTAAAACTACTGATATACTCTCTGACAGAAAGAAATAACTTTCTCCCTGACTATGCATGGTAAAACTGGATTCGTGCCTCTTAGGTAATATCCATATCTCAAAAGGAAACCTTGACGCAAAAGGTGAAAGAGCTATAAAGAGTTCATTTTCATATACCACCCTCACATTATCTTCTATCTCCTGAGCAATCATATCACAGAAAACACATCTGTCTTTGTATTTGTAGTAGCTCAGGCCACCGTTTATCTCCTCTGAGACCCTCCTTGGTAATATGGGCAGGGCTATCAACTGGGAATGAGAATGGTCGAGGGATGCACCAGCAATAGAGCCATGGTTTTTAAAGATCATTATGTATCTGAATCGTTTGTCCTTTGATAGGTCAAGGCTCCTCTCTTTATAGGCTATAAATATTTTCTGTATAGAATCTATATCCATATCCCAGATGGTCTCGCCATGAACCGGTGTCTCTATAATAACCTCATGGGCGCCTATACCATTCATCTTGTCGTACAGACCTATACCCTCTTTATCAAGATTTCCTTCAATCCTTAAAGCAGGGAATTTATTTGGCACAACCCTAAGTCTCCAATCAGGGCTGTCAGGAGGAGAATTATGTCTTATTGCAAACACCTCATGGGGTGTCATATATTCATTACCTGGGCATAATGGGCATACGCCCTCTTTGAATGAAGGATGCTCCTCTATAAAAAAAACAGGTCTTTTTCCTCTCTCTGTGGATATGATTACCCATCTATCAATAATTGGGTCTTTTCTTAATTCAGGCATAAATGGCTCCCTGTTATGAGTTTCTTTGACTTAAATGGACACACATGGTAAGAATACATGAATGATACCTATAAAGGACAATTTAAAGACACGCACATTTCCAATTATAACAGCATGCATTATCTTTGTAAATATTTTAATTTTTTTGTGGCAGAGGCTCACTTTAACACCCTCTGAAAACGAGTTTATATATAAATATTACGGCCTTATGCCCTATGACTTCTGGGTCTCCTTAACAACGAATCATAGCCTGATACCCTATAATATTATGACCATATTTACATCCATGTTCCTCCATGGAGGTTTCTTCCATGTGGCTGGAAACATGCTTTATCTTTTTATCTTTGGAAAGTCTGTAGAAGACAGCCTCGGTCACAAGAGGTTTTTTTTATTTTATTTAGCTTCAGGCATAATGGCCGCTATGTTCCAGCTACTTTACGACCCCCAATCAAAGATACCCATGATAGGTGCAAGCGGGGCTGTATCAGGGGCATTAGGGGCTTATCTTATACTATTCCCCCACGCTAAGATTGTAACTATGCTTATAATCATAATCTTTATAAAATTTGTCCAGCTTCCTGCCATACTACTACTGACAATCTGGTTTTTTATACAGGTGCTTTATTCTCACACAGACGGTGTTGCCTGGTATGCCCACATTGGAGGCTTTATCTTTGGACTTTTAACAGCAAAGTTCCTTACCAAGAAAAGGTCTTTTAGATAGTATGAGGGTTTCACGTGAAACCAAAAAAGCACTCCTTATAAATCCATATATATATGATTTTGCTGCATATAGCTTCTGGTCTGCCCCTTTGGGTCTCCTTTATGTTGGAGGCATTTTAAGGAAAAACAATTTTCAGATATCCCTTATTGATTGCCTTGAGGTGGTAGAGGGAAAAAGAAAAGACGATGGAAGGGCTCCATTTATAAAAGAAAAGGTAAAAAACCCCTCTCCTTTAAAAGTGATAAAAAAAAGGTTAAAGAGGTATGGCATATCAAAAGAAGAACTATTAAGGAGGCTTGAGGCTATATATGAACCTGATGTCATTCTTATAACCTCAATAATGACATACTGGTACATGGGGACAAGAGATGCCCTTGAGACAGTAAAAACAGTCTTCCCCAAATCCAAGACAGTAATAGGTGGTATTTATCCCACACTGTGCTATGAACATGCCTCTGTCCAAATGGCTTGTGCTGACCTTGTAGTAAGAAATAATGAGATAGGGCTTTTTTATGATTTTTTAGAAGAAAATCTATCTGTAAAAATAAAACACAGACCCCAACTCTATGGATTTGAAGATGTGCCATATCCCTGTTTTGACCTCTATGGGTCACCCTACTTTGTCCCTTTGCTGACTTCATACGGCTGCATATATAGATGCGCCTACTGCACTACACCCTTTATGTATCCCACGATAGTAAGGAGAAAACCTGCCAGCGTCATAGATGAGGTCCTCTACTGGCACAGGTTAGGGGTCAATAGATTTGTCCTTTATGATGACAATTTTCTATATGATAAAAAAAATCATGCCATACCTATACTAAAGGGTCTTGGTGATTTACCCCTTAAACTGAATATATATAATCCCAATGCCTTAAACGCAGCCTTTATTGACGAGGAGATATCAGAACTACTTCTCTATTCTGGATTTAAAGAGGTAAGGATCGGCCTTGAAACTATCGACCCAGATATACAGAGACAAACAGGTAATAAGATAGATAAAAAGGGCTTTGAAAAGGCTATACGCAGCCTTGTAAATGCAGGGTTTGAGGCCAGTGCCATAGGTGTCTATATCCTTGCTGGTCTCCCATTTCAGAATTGGAAGGGTGTTAAAGATGCTATAGATTATCTCTGTGACCTCGGCGTAAGGCCCCATATTGCTGAATATACGCCTATACCCCATACAAGGCTATTTGATGAATACAAGGTCTTTGCCCGCTATCCTATTGCTGATGAGCCCCTTTTCCAGAATAATGCCCTGTTCCCTTTTTCATGGGAGGGATTTACTGAAGATGACCTTTTGTTCTTAAAACAGTATCTCAGAGAAAAGATTAAAACCTATGACTGACGGGACATATAATCCCTGTATCCAAATCTTCTGACCACCTCTATATCACCTTTTTTTCTTAATACAGCTATATCAGGAAGGTTTATGCCGTTAAACGTCGTGTTCTTAACTATGCTATATAGGGCCATGTCTGTAAACACAATCCTGTCCCCTACTTTCAAGGGTTTGTCAAAGGAGTAATCGCCCACAATATCACCGGCAAGACAGCTTGGCCCTGCAATCCTGTATGTATATCTCTTCTCATTTGCCTTATCTGAACCTATAATAAAAGGCCTGTAAGGCATAAGGAGTACATCAGGCATGTGTGTCTCAGCAGATGCATCTATTATGGCTATATCCATGACATTTTTTACAATATCAAGGACAGATGCTATCAGGACACCTGCGTTTAGCACGCTTGCCTCTCCAGGCTCCAGATAGACCTGGACTTTATACTTATCCTGAAATTCATTTATGAGTCTTATCAGTAACTCTATATCATAATCATCCCTTGTTATATGGTGTCCGCCACCGAAATTGACCCATTTTAGTCCTCTTATATATTTTCCGTAGAGTTTTTCAAAGGATTTTAGTATCTTTTTTAAGGCATCGGCGTTCTGTTGGCATAGGGCATGAAAATGGATACCATCTATTTTATCCCTGTAAGCTAAAAAACCTTCTTTGAATATCTCGTATACTATCCCAAGTCTTGAATATGGTGCACAGGCATTGTATATATCTGCTGCTGCCTCTCCATACCCAGGATTGACCCTTATACCTACCTGTCTGTTAGATTTTTTTGTGATATGTATGAATCTCTCCAGCTGATTAAAGGAGTTAAAGATTATAACATCAGAGTATTTTAAAATCTTTTTAAATTCATCTTTTCTGTATGCTGCTGCAAAGGTATGTACCTCTTTTCCAAATTTTTCTTGGCCAAGCCTTGCCTCATTTAGACCGCTTGCGCATGTCCCATCAAGATATACTTTCATTACAGGGAATGTGGCAAATGATGCATATGCCTTAAGGGCATGTAAGATCTTGCACCCTGTCCTGTCCTTTACATACCTTAAGACCCTCATATTTTCTTCAATAAGGGTCTCGTCGATAACATATACAGGTGTTTTTATGCCTTCATTGGCAACCCTCAAAAATCTACTGTTTAGTTCATGGAATCTTATCTTTTTTGCCTGTTTTATAATGTAGGTTAACTTTTTTAGGTATTTCTTATCAAGGGCATTAATTACCTTTATACGTTCTTGGTAAGGGAGATCATGGAATTTCGCTGCTCCATTAATATCCTTTTTGATGATAGCCTCAATCACAATATCTCTACTTTGAAGGTCCATCTGAAAACACTATTAAATATCCAGAGGCTCCCACTCTACCACCTGCCAGGGTAGCCCGTATATATTTAATGCATCCATAAAGGTATCAGGATCAAGTTGTTCTATATTAAATACCCCTGCGCCATGCCAGACACCTGTAAAAACCATCATGGCACCTATCATAGCAGGGACACCTGTTGTATATGCTATGGCCTGTGTCCCTGTTTCTTTATATGCCTCCTCATGGTCACAGACATTGTAAATATAACGGGTTATAGTCTTACCATCCTTTATGCCAGTCATGATATTGCCAATGACTGTCTTTCCTCTATATCGTATCCCAAGAGAAGAGGGCTCTGGGAGAAGGGCCTTGAGAAATTTAATAGGCACTATCCTTTTGCCTTCAAAGTCTACCTCATCTATCCGTGTCATGCCCACGTTTTTAAGAACCCTAAGATGGTTAAGATAGTTTTCAGAGAATGTCATCCAGAATCTTGCCCTCTTTAGGCCTTTTATATTCAAGGCAAGGGACTCTAACTCTTCATGATAGAGAAGATAGCTCTCCCTTTTACCTACTACAGGATAATCAAAGGTGAAGTGTATGCTCCCATCTTCTATAATTGGAGGCGTCTCTACCCACCTTCCCATTTCCCAGTGCCTCACTATCTGTGTCACCTCTCTTATATTGATCTCAGGATTAAAATTAGTGGCAAAGGGATGGCCATGGTCACCGGCATTACAGTCCAATATATCAAGATAGTGAATCTCATCAAAGAGATGTTTCTGGGCATAGGCAGCAAATACATTTGTAACACCAGGGTCAAATCCTGAACCGAGGATGGCCATAATCCCCTTTTCCTTAAATCTCTCATTATAGGCCCATTGCCAGCTATATTCAAAATGGGCCACATCAGGTGGTTCATAGTTTGCTGTATCAATGTAGTGTACGCCTGTAGCAAGGCATGCCTCCATTATATGGAGATCCTGATAAGGTAGGGCCAGATTCAAAACAAGAAAGGGTCTATATTCCTTAATAAGCCTTATAAGCTCAGGGACATTGTCTGCATCTATCTGGGCAATATCTATATCTTTTCCATATCGGTCTTTTATATCTTTTTTTATTGCCTCGCATTTAGAGAGGGTCCTGCTCGCCACTATTATCTCATCAAAGACATGAGGGACCTGGGCACACTTATGGGCTGCTACAGCGGCAACCCCTCCTGCCCCTATAATCATTATCCTATTGTTGTTTTTACTGGCACCCATCATCCATCTCCTTATAATAAGATGAAAGGACTTTCAATCCCCATGACAGGATAAAAGCATTATTATCTCTCTTGCCACCTTTGCAGTGCATATGGAAGAGATAAAGGATATATCATAATCAGGGGAGAGTTCCACCACATCAGCCCCAATAATATTCATGCCTGTCATGGCCTTGAGATAGTCTATAAAATCATTGAACACAATACCCCCTGGCTCAGGGGTAGTGACACCTGGGACCAAAGAAGGGTCAAACACATCCATATCAAAGGTCAGGTATACTTTATCACTTCTTTTTATATGGGGGGCAAGAGTTTCAGGGCTGTCTATGATAAAAGCCTCTTGAAACTCTGATCTTGTCCCAGACCTTATACCTATTTGATATATATCTGATACACCCAGGTCTTTTATTCTTTTTATAACTGTGGCATGGGAGAGCCGCTGGCCCTCATAGTCTTCCCTTAAGTCACAGTGGGCATCAAAATGTATGACCTTTAGATTGCTGTATACCTTTTTTAGGCCTTTGACAATAGGATATGTTACAAGGTGTTCACCACCTATAATCAGAGGTCTCTTTCCTTTCACGGCAATCTCTGATATTGCATCCTCTACTATCTCTAAAGAGTAGATAAGGTCACCCTGGGGGAGATCAAGGTTACCGACATCATTAAACAACAGGTCTTCAAGATCCATGCTCATATAGGGGCTGTATGTCTCGATGGTCCAGGATGCCCTTCGCACACTATCAGGTGCAAACCTCGTTCCTCCTCTAAAAGACGATGTTATATCAAGGGGGCAACCTACCAAAATTACCTCTGCTGTATCCACTGAATCTTTTGACCCTATAAACCTGCTATTATTAACGGTTTTCATACAGATATCTCAACCAACCATGTAAAAAACTTTTTTCGGATTGTTTAAGAGTATACTGCAGACTCGAGGTAAATCCTTTAGTATTCTTTCTATAGTTTAATCCCAAAGGACAACACCAGCAAATACAGCGCCTATATTTTTAACCTTATGGGTTGCTGATTTGGCCATTATCTCTTTTATAGCCCTATTTCTTAACTTCATGCCTTCTTCTACCATCCTTTTTACCTGGTTTACTACTACATCTTCATCATCATTGGCTGAATATTCCATTATAAGTCCGGCGCTTTTTTCATCCTTTGGGATGCCTATTGCCACTGCAGCAGATATTATTTCACCAGGGACATTACTGCTGCGGGATGCATAGGCCACAGGCACAAGGGCACCTTGAGGCATTGGCACTGGAGGTGGATCAATCTCCACACAACCAGGTGGGAGTATACTGCTCATCTTTACCAGATTTGTATCGCCAACGCCTGATGCTATCAAGGCACCGTCAAAGGCATTAAGCAATGAATATCCCTCGGAAGAACCGCTGACAAGAAAAAATTTTGTGGGTGTTTTTATGATCACTTTGTCCACCTCCCAAGCTCTTATTTCCCGACCACTGGTGGGATGTCTCCGCCTGAAGGCCAGGCGCCTTTTTTTATTTTTAATTCATCTATATCAAACCTTATCTTCATCTCCATTCCTTGATTAAAAATTAGGCGGTGAAGATACCCATAAAACAAAGGCCTTGTTCTTTCGCCTATTTGCTATATAATGCCTCTTTGTTGCCTTAAAATAGAAACATTCCCCTTTTTTCAGTTTGTATGCCTTTCCCCCTAATACCAATTCAATGCTCCCGTTGATAACAAAACCAAATTCTTCACCTTCGTGGGGCTCCTCCTCTGGTGTCTTTTCCTGGGCATTTAATTCCAGAAGAGCAGGGTCCATTTGTCTGTTCTGTGCAGCAGGCACAAGTATCTGGAATGCCTTCACATTATCCATTTCAAGGTCAACCCTATCCTTTGATTTAAAGACAATCTTTTCATCAAAGGCACCATTAAAAAAAGTAGAGGGCTTTTCATCAAGGGCATCAAGGATACCGATGAGGCTCTCTACGGATAAAGATGTGAGGTTCCTCTCTATCTGGGATATAAAACCCTTTGTAAGTCCAGCCCTTATAGCAAGTTCTTCCTGAGTAAGGGATTTTGCCTGCCTTAACATCTTTATTCTCTCACCTATGCTTGCACCGTCTATTTTCATAATAACACTATAAGCCTACAAGAAGTTTACGGTATTAAACTAAATTATAGTCCCTGTTGTCAAGTAAAATTTTATTTAACTTTAGAGATTAGTATGCTAAACTTAACTTAGGTGTTAAAATGCAGGTTAAATATGAGATCTCAATCTTTTTAAAAGAAAAAAACATCAATAATGTCTTTTATTTACCAGGTATTCACACGATCTCCCTTGATGAGGCCTTAACCTCCAATAAAATCAAAATCATTATGGGTAGACATGAATCTAATATCGTCTACATGGCCGATGGCTATTCAAGGGTATCTGGAGGTGTAGGTGTAGTTTTTGTAACCCCTGGCCCAGGCCTCGGCAATGTAGTATCAGGTTGTATGGAGGCCTATGGCGATGATACCCCCATTATTATAGTCCACATAGACACAAAAAGGGATGAACATGGCAGGGGTATACTCCACGAGGTTGCAGAGCCTGAGAATATATTCAGATATTTTACGAAAAAGACATTTTATGCATCATCAGTACATAGTATAATCCCCACCTTAAAAGAGGCATATAAAACCGCTACAACAGGCAGAAAAGGCCCTGTAGTCATATCTATACCCTTTGCGCTCCTTGATAAAGAGCCCCCATCAAAAAGTGAAAAAACAGATGATCATCAGGCAGAAGAAATAAAAGGGCAGGCCAGCCAACACCTAAAAGACGCCATAGAAGAGATAGAAGCAATTTTAAAAAATAAAGTGAAACCTGCTATTATTTGTGGCAAGTCTGCGATGTTTGATTATACTGGAGAGATATTAAAACAGGTCTGCATAGATGCCTCCATACCTTTTTTCACCACCACAGGTGGTAAGGGTATAATTGATGAAAGGTCATATTTTTGCCTCGGCAATGTAATGCAGAAAGGAATCACAAATAAAACCCTAAGTGAGGCAGATATTGTAATAGCCATTGGCACACGGCTCCGTGACGTGGATGCAAAAAGAAGGGGCGTAAAGATTAAAGAACTTATCCATATAGACATAGATGACAGGTGGCTTGGAAAGAACTATCCAGCAACCATTGGGCTATCGTACAGCATAAAAGACTTTTTGTATGGATTGAAAGACCTGTTAAGGAGAAAAACCTTTGGCTGGAAATTAGATAGTATAAAAAAAGAACAGGAAGCAGAAAGATATGCCCTGCTAAAAAAACAGAAAGGTTTCATGATTATAGATACAATAAGGGCTTCCATACCTGAAGACACTATAACAGTATGGGATCTGAACCTTATATCATACTGGGCAGAATACTATTTCCCTGTATATGGACAGCGGACATTCATCATGCCCAGGGGGATCTCTCCTATCTTCTATGCCCTTCCTGCCTCCATAGGGGCAAAGATAGGTACACCAGACAGACCATGCCTAAGCATATGCGGTGATGGTGGGGCATTGCCAGGTATAAGCGAACTCTCTACTATAAAAAAATACAATATACCGGTGGTTATCCTTGTTTATAATAATGAAGGGTTTGGCATCCTCGAAGACGCCATGAGAAAAAGATATGGCATTGAAGGTTCTATGGGACTTATAAACCCAGATTTTACAAAAATGGCGAGGGCCTTTGACATAAAGGCAAAAAAAACAGATACTATAGCAGGCCTTAAAAAAATACTCCAGGATATAACATGGGATGAGCCTTATCTTATTGAGTTTAGATACCCCCTGTTTACAACCCCCTGGGACATATAGTATAGAGTAGGTGCATATGGAAAAGATAAAAAGCTTGAGAGGGTTCAGGGACATCTTTGGGGATGAGGTCATAAAGTTCAGACGCATAGAAGAGGTCTCTAGGAGATATTTTAGTCTCTTTGGCTACAAAGAGATAATTATACCAGTTCTGGAAAATACAGGGCTTTTCATAAGGAGCATAGGGGATACTACAGACATAGTGGAAAAGGAGATGTTTACCTTTAGAGATACAGGTGGTGATTCAATAACCCTGAGACCAGAGGCAACGGCTGGGATGGTTAGGGCATACCTTGATACAGGTATATTTGCAAGGGAGAGGATAAGCAAGCTCTTTTCCATAGGCCCTATGTTCAGGCATGAAAGACCCCAGAAAGGCAGATACAGGGAGTTCAGGCAGATAGATGTAGAGGTTTTTGGTATTGAGGCGCCAATCATTGATGCAGAGATCATCTGGATGATATTCCTAATACTTAAGTCTATAGGCCTTACTGAATATACCATTGAGATAAATAGTGTTGGTTGTCCTGAATGCAGGGAAGACTTTAAAGGACTAATAGTAGGGTACTTTGAAGACAAAAGACAGGACCTCTGTGAGGACTGTAGAAGAAGGCTTCAGAGAAACCCTTTGAGGATCTTTGACTGCAAAAACCCTGTATGCATAGAGATAAGTGGTTCATCACCCCTGCTCTTTGACAATCTCTGTGAAACCTGCAAACTCCATTTTAAGGATTTTTTATCCCATATTGAGGAGTTCAAAATCCCTGTGTCTATTAACAAAAGGCTTGTCCGTGGTCTTGATTATTATACAAGGACAGTCTTTGAGGTGACATCAGGCAGTCTTGGCTCCCAGAATGCCTTCCTTGCCGGGGGTAGATACGATAACCTTGTTCAGTCTATGGGTGGGCCATCTATCCCAGGGATTGGTTTTGCCATAGGCGTTGACAGGCTCGCACTTTTAATGACCCCATCTATGCAAAAAGAAGGTCCAATTGTGTTTTTGGCATACTTAGGTGATAAGGCAAAGGGCTTTATTGTCCCTATGATTAGGCTTTTTACAGAAAATAATATCAAGTTTTTTTATCTACCCGATGCAAAGTCCCTCAAGTCACAGATGAGATATGCAGATTCCATAGGGGCAGATATAGTAATGATAATAGGTGATGACGAGGTAGAAAAGGGTATTATAACAGTAAGGGACATGGCCCAAAGCAACCAGACAACCCTGCCCCTTAACCTCACCAATCTCATTGATAATCTAAAGAGGCTTTTTGAAAAATAGCCATCTATAGGCAATATAGGTGAAAACAAAGGCAAGGAGAAACCTTGCTACAATCAAAATAATACCGTTTGCGCCAATTACAACAAAGATAAGTGTATCCTCTATAATGGCATGGCATATAGACAAAAAAAGAAGGATGAGGAATGCCTCTTTCTTATCCATATTAGAGGACCTTATGGAGTGTATTATAATACCAGCACCATATGTAAGACCTATTATAATACCTGTCATGAGGGGGATAAGACCATTTGCAGATATGCCAAAAAATTTAAACCTCCTTTTAGCTATACCCTCCTGCCTGTGTTTTATAAATTCATAAGATATAGTAAGGGGCAATATTATTAAAAGGAGTTGTGCTGTAAGAAGTGCTGAGTTTTTCAGTGCCGCTAAAATAATTTCCATATGAGATTCAAACCTGCCCCTGCAAAAAGGCTTAAAGATATCCTCAAGACAAGGAGTACCCATCCATTTACACCGGTCTTCTGAGTAACCGGTGTCTCCACTGACAGACTATGAGATATACCAAGGATAAGGGCAACAATCGTTATGTCTTTAGATGAAAGATTAAGAGGCGAAAGAACAGCAATGGCTGCATAGAGGTTTATAGTATAACCTGCAATAATAGCCAGGGCAGCCTCGCCAGGTAGTCCAAAAAACCTCATGAAGGGCTTGAAAAACTCGCTGATTATGCCTATTATGCCAAAATATTTTATAATCTCAATAATTATATAACAGGGGACTATGACCTTTACCATAAGCAAAGTAATAGACAGGCCATTCATAAGCCCCTTTTTTATATTCACAGCAGCCCTTTCCATCATCATTATCCAATCATCTCTTATTTTCCAAACTCCATGCCTATCATTAAAAGGTGTGCGAATCCTGTATATTTGCCTTCCATCCCTTTCATATACGACCTTGTGTCATTAAAAAAAGTAGCCTGATAACCTATGTTTAATCTGTAATCACCTTTTTTATATGTTATACCGGATGTAAATATATGTCTTGTGCTGTCAGGGAGTTCAGGGCCAAGGGTCTTTTTTGGGATAGGGGTCTTGTCGAACATATAACCGCCCATGAACTCTATGGTTTTTTCTGTAGAATAGCTAATACCAAGGGCTATGCTTGGTGAATTACGCCAGTTTTTATAAAAGAAACCATCTGCCATCCCATTATCTGATGAGATCTCATAGTTACTCATGGATGACCATCCTGTATAGAGGATATCTGCCTCAAAAACAAGATTGCCTATCTTCTTTGAAATCCCTGTTACAAACATAAAGGGCAAAGTAAGGGTAGTCCATGCTCCTGTGGAGACAGGTGCAAGCGGTGCAGGTAGATAAAGATTTGCCCTTCCCCTGTATTTTATCTTTACTGGACTCCTGTATGTTAAAGATAGGGCAATGTCCTCAGGTAGTCTAATCAATATGGCGCCATTGTATCCTATCCCTTCTCCGTCACCTGATAGCCTTGAGACACCATCTGGCAGGGGGGATAGTTTTAATGCATTCTTGAACGCAACAGAACTACCTACATAGGAAATACCACCCCCTAATGAGATCCTGTCATTAATCCTGTACGCCACAACAGGGTTTATAAAGGTCGTCTTTATCTGGGCAAAGACAATATTGTATCTACCTACCCAGTGATTGGGCCACTGGGTTGAGAGACCAAAAGGGGAAAATATGCCTAACCCAGCGGAAAATCTATCTTTTGTATATTTCATATATAGATGAGGGATATAATGGGAGCCTGTTTTAGTGACATATTTTTCTCCAGTTAACTGGTCTTCATAGGTCATCCTCGGGTAAGCTATGATGTCACCTGCCAAAAAACCAAAACCCTTAAGATCCGGCAGTATGGCAGGGTTATAGAATACCGCAGAACTATTATCAATCGATGCGCTCACTGCCATACCCATGCTGTTTGCCTTTACATCCTGGTTGTAGATTAAAAAGGCAGCACCGAATAAACTGATAGGAAAAAAAACGAATAAAAAAATAAAGATTATTTTCATTTTTTTATTTTTTTTATATAATGTTTGTGTTTGACTTATTAACATTAAAAAATAAAAAAAACAACCTGTAAAATTTGCAGTGTTTTACAGACTAGATATAAAATCTGAAGCCGCAATGATATATACGATAACACTAAATCCTATCCTTGATATAACAATGGATGTGGAGGAACTTGTTTACGACGATGTAAACAAGGTAGTGGATGAAGCCAAACGCCCATCTGGAAAAGGCATAGATATCTCAAGGGTAATAAAAGAGCTGGGTGGTGAAGCCACTGTCCTTGGTTTTATTGGCGGATACAGAGGTCTCGAATTAGAGAGCATGCTCATAAATGAGGGGATTATCTGTGATTTCATAAGGATAAACTCTGAAACACGGTCAAATATCATTATACACCAGAAAAAAAAGAGGCTTAAAACACTCATAAGTACCCCTGACCCTGAGTTATCACCTGTAGACCTATCCCTTTTCCTTGAAAAAATAAGGACTATCCAACAAGGCAATTATGCAATAATCAGTAGTGGCTATCCAATGGGTTTAAAGGATTCACTTTTTCCTCAGATAATAACATACCTCAATGAAAGAGGGGTAAAGGTAATCCTTGATGCAGATAGCGATGTATTAAATAAAAGCATAAAAGCACATCCCTATATGATAAAACCGAATATCCATGAATTCAGCAGGCTTGTGAACAAACAGATAAAAGAAGTGGAAGAAATAATAGAAAGCGCAATCCCCTTACTGGATAGTGTTGAGTTGATCGTTGTCTCTATGGGGCAAAAGGGGGCAGTAACAATTACAAAGGAGGGTGCAATACACGCTATACCTCCTCCAGTAAAGGTGAGAAATTCTATGGGTGCAGGGGATTCATTGGTAGCAGGCATGGTATTTATGTTATCCAGGCATGAATCTATTGAAGAAACCATATCCCTTGGGGTTGCCTGTGGTACAGCATCAACACTGAACCATGCCTATAGTTTAGTGACAAAAAAAGATGTAGAGGAGATAAAAAAATTTGTAACTATAAAAAAATTTTAATTTACTTATCTGTTTTGATATATTATATATCAAAACAGATTTAAAAAATACGAAAGGAGGTGAAAATAATGAAAAAACTGTTGGTACTTTTTGTAGCAGTTACATTCTTTGCAGGTTTCGCATTAATGGGCTGCGGGCCATCAGCTGAGCCGCCAAAACCAGCACCACCAAAGGAAGAGGCAAAACCGGCAGCTCCAGCACCTGAGAAGGCAGCTCCAGCACCTGAGAAGGCAGCTCCAGCACCTGAGAAGGCAGCTCCAGCACCTGAGAAAAAGTAATGCTTTCAAAAATGGGTATACCCTCGTCAAGAGAGTATGCCCAAAAATTTTTTTAAGAAGGGGTGGAATATGAAGATTAAATGGTTTGGCTTAATACTGTTAGTTTTAATGGTGGGAGTGTTTTTAGGGTTTGGCTGCGCACAGCAAGTAGTCAAGACCGAAGCAGAAAAGCCAAAGGCACCTGAAGTCCAGGTTGTTGTACCAAAGGCAGAGGAGCCTAAGAAAGAAGAACCTCCTCCACCTGTTGTTGAAAAAGAGGTCCCCAAGGCAGCCCCTGTGGTGAAAGCACCAGCTGAGCTAAAAGATATCTTTTTTGACTTTGACAAATACAATATAAGACCGAATGATGCAGAGATCCTTAAGAACAATCTCGATTGGTTTAAAGAAAATCCAGGAAAAAAGGTGAGGATAGAGGGTCACTGTGACGAGAGGGGGACTGTGGAGTACAACCTTGTCCTTGGTCAGAAAAGGGCTGATTCTACAAAAAATTATCTCATAAATCTCGGTGTTGATGGAAAGCTCTTAGAGACCGTTAGCTATGGAAAAGAAAGACCCTTCGACCCAGGGCACAATGAAGAGGCATGGGCAAAGAACAGAAGGGCACACTTTCTACAAATTAAATAGACGATGAGAGACAAGGAGGGTAAAAAATATACCCTCCCTTTCATTTTTCATGTATCAGGGTTAAAAAGACATTTAGCCTTAAGTAGTAGAAAAATAAAAGAGATAAATGATACTTCAAGGGTTTACCCCCTGAAGGTGTCCTTGTTTTATCTAAACCTCATAGATAAAACAAACCCTGAATGTCCCATAAAAAGACAGTGCATCCCGGACATAAAAGAACTTGCACCTAAGGGAGAGGCTGACCCTCTAATAGAGGGCAAATACTCTATTACCCCATCATTTATAAAAAAATACCCTGGCAGGGGTGTCTTTTTAACAGGGACACAATGCGCTGTCTACTGCAGGTTCTGCAATAGAAAGAGACTAATAGGCAAAGAACTTGATATAAAATCATCCTATAGTGATACCTTTGAATATCTAAAAAAAGATGCCTCTATCAAAGAAGTAATAGTCTCTGGCGGTGATCCAATGATGCTTTCATCGGATGAACTCGATCGTATACTTTCTACCATCGACGGCATAGACCATATAAAAACAATAAGGGTAAGTTCTCGTGTCCCACTGGTCTATCCAGAGGGCATAACAAGGGGGCACCTCAATGCCTTAAAAAAGATAAATCCCTT
>JAOAHW010000094.1 GCA_026415015.1 Syntrophorhabdaceae bacterium | reverse complement strand
CAAAGGTATATTCTTCCAGGCATCGGGCTCATCAAAACTCCCTTTAACATACAGGCTCCGTTATGAAGAATACGGCAGAGACTTTAGACCTGCCGGTGCCTCGGTATCCTCTGCCACAAGAAACGCAGAGGGTCATATAGGTTGGGCCTTTACAAAGGGTTTCAATGCAAGGGGTAGAATCCAGAAGACAAGGGCAAACCTTGAATCAGATAACCCTACAGATACTATGACATATGGATTAAACCTAACTGGACCCCTGGGCTCCCTTGATGTAACAAGACAGGAGTCAAACGATAAGGATGACACAGTGGATACCCTTAACCACACGGTAAACTTAAACATAAACGTCCCCAAGTTCTATAACTGGGTGGGTAGAATCGGATACCAGTATCAGAACCTCTACAACAGGCTACCCAATACCATAGATACGGAGATGCACCAGGTCTCATTAAGTGCAGACTATCCAATAGATATATACGACTTTAAAGGCACCATCACCCCTGGTATCATGGCAAGAAAGACATATAACTACACATCAAAGTCCCTTGATGTATCACCTAAATTTGCCATAAGGCTTGTAAGAGGACCCCACAGCCTTGACTACAACATAAACAGGCTGGATCAGAGAAGGCTCACAACAGGGGGCACAGATGTCATAACCACAACCCAGGCACTAAACTACAGATACACAAAAGACAGACACACAATAGGCCTTGAGGCACAATCGGGTTATCGTGTCCCTGATCCTGGCCGCTCCATAGATTATTACAAGCTCTCTGCCTTCTGGACATATCAGTTTGATAAGCCACCTGTTACAGTGGCAGCAAGACCGGTAACCCCCGTAAAGGAAGAGATCCCATCTCCTAAGGCAATGCTATTCGATATCTCGAATATTCCCCCTGATACAAAATTAGATGATGCTGTATCCATTCTCAAAAAAAATAACATCATAAAATCCGTGGAAGAGGAAAATCTCCTTGTCTATGAGACAAGGATCCTTGAAGAGATAGATCTGAGACAGAGGCTTGCCTTGATACACAAAAACAGAAGAATCACAAAATCGGCCATCATAATTGACCTCGGTTTTATGGATAGACCCGGTGAGATCATACAGACCTTTGAAAAGATACGCTCAACATTGCTCAATACATATGGAAACCCATCGGGTTTCTATGAGAGGGGTTCGGTAGGTCCAAATCTCCTCTCAGATATAAGAACAGGACAGTTCATACGCATCACAGAATGGAGCCGGCCTGGTGGTATTATAAGGTTTGGCATGCCAAGACGATTAGATAATCAGGTGAGGATGGAGATCCAGTTTGCCCCGGCCTTCCCCCAGTATACAGAGACATTATGGAGTGTGGAGGAGGTGAGGTAGGGGGTATATTATTTAACTTTTTGTCTTTTTTTTTAAACATCTTAACAATTATTTCACAGTAGAATAGGGATTTAAAATATGTGAAATTTTAAAGTGGGCCGTCCAGGATTCGAACCTGGGGCCAATTGATTAAGAGTCAACTGCTCTACCGGACTGAGCTAACGGCCCAATATTTTTTATATAACATATGCAGCAATTTGCGTGCAACAGATTTATTGCCTCTGGGTCTCTAAAAAATATTTACACGCATAAAAACATATCTCAGATAGGTGTTTTAAATATAAAAAATAAATTGACTATAGGGTAATCTGTATGTTAGATAAAAGAGGTTTGCAATGTATATGGTATTAAAAGATACAAAGAGAGATACATTTAAATCGCTTATAGACTATAGTTCCCTTGGCCTTGAAATGGGCCTTTCTGTAGCCATCGGCATTGTGATAGGTTATTTTTTGGATAGGTTTTTTAAAACATATCCTTATCTTACAATAATTTTTACATTTTTTGGGATTGGGGCTGCATTTAAGACAATCATCATCTTGATTAAAAAGATGCAAAAAGAAGATGAAAGAAACAATAATAAGTGATATAGAACGTTTAAATTTTATAATCTTTATAATTGGATCTATCCTTTCATTGGTTATAATGAGGGAATACAAATATTTTTTCAGTTTTGCAGTTGCCAGCGCAATAATAACATTAAATTTTAGGTTCCTTAAAAAGATCATCGAGAGCGGATTCAGTAAATCCAGTTTAAATAAAAAAGACCTTTTAATAAAGCTGCCTTTGAAGTTTTTCCTCTTTGCAGGTATCGTGGCTGTAATAATAATCTATGGGAACATAGATATAATCTTTTTTCTTATAGGACTATCCACACTTTTTATATCCGTTATAGTAAATCAGATTATGGCGATGTTAAGTTTATCCATAAAAAGGAGGCAGAAAAATGGAGCATGAAGTTTTTACATGGGCTTCCTTATTCCCATTCCTCAAGCACCTACCACCCCATGTATCTAACGGGATAATTGTGTCTGTAATACTCCTTATCATAGTTTTTCTTGGTTACAGGCAGTTAAAGAAGAAAGAGGATGAGGTAGTCCCTGAGCCTAATTTTTCCTTTAAGAATTTTGTTGAGATGATTGTTGAAGGCATATCAAATCTCGTAGTTGATAGTATGGGACCAAGGGGAAAGGAGTTTATACTGCTCGTTGGAACCCTTGCATTATTTATACTTTTCAATAATCTATCAGGACTTGTCCCTGGTTTTCTACCGGCAACAGATAATGTAAACACAACATTTGCATGCTCAATTACAGTTTTTGTCATGACCCATTATTACGGATTCAAAGAACATGGCATCAAATATCTAAAGCACTTTACAGGGCCATTTTGGTGGCTTGCACCTCTTATGGTTCCCATTGAGCTTATAGGCCATTTTGCAAGACCACTTTCTCTGGGCCTCAGGCTTTTTGGTAATATTACAGGTGACCACCTCGTAACCGCTATATTTTTTGGATTGGTTCCTTTACTTGTCCCTCTACCTGTTATGTTCCTTGGATTATTTGTGGCTTTTGTGCAGACTTTTGTGTTTGTCCTTTTGTCTATGGCATATTTTTCAGGGGCTATATCCCATGAAGAACATTAAAAAAATATAAGAAAGGGGTGAAATAAAATGAAAAAACTATTAACAATCATTATGCTTCTTGGTCTGTTTGTATGCTTTTCCTTTGGAGTAGCAATGGCAGCAGAAGAGGCTAAGGGACTCGACCCTGCAGTAAAACAGATGGTAGCGCTTGCAGCTGGTTTTGGTGTTGCTATTGCAGCCTTTGGTGGAGCTCTCGGACAGGCTAAGGGTATTGCATCAGCACTTGATGGTATTGCCAGGAATCCTGGTGCATCTGGGAAGATAGTGACCCCCATGATCATCGGTCTGGCAATGATTGAGTCACTTGTTATATATTCTCTCGTTGTTTCATTGCTCTTAATCTTTAAGCTCTAAAAAATAAATCGGAGGACACCTAAAAAGTGTCCTCCGAAAAATCACAGCCTTACACTACTAATATTTTTTAAATCACTGGACCTGTTAATTATAGGCATCTCTTGCAAAACAGCGTTTAGTTATTTTAAGATAATAAGACTTTTGAATAACCTTTTAATGGCCTTATTTTTATATTGCCAAAACAAAGGTGGTAACAACAGTGTTTATTATCTATTCAATGGACTCAAAAATGATTGAAATCCATTACAGCGATGTAATATTATTTAGAGACAAAAGGGGATGAATGTATTGAAGCGATTGATTTTCCCAATCTTATTAATCTTTTTTCTTTTATACAGTCTCAAGGTAGAAGCAAAAATATATCTCGATGTTTACGGTAAGTCGCTTAAAAAGATTACCATTGCTGTTCCTTATTTTAAAAGCGATAAGATATCAAGGCTCCGGATGGATATGGCTGAACTTTTGAATAAAGACCTCGACCTGTCTGGTTTTTTCATCCCTGCACCTCAGACGCTGATGGATAGGGAACTCTTAGATGAGGGAATAGAAAAAAGGGAGATAAGATTTGGGAACTGGAGGTCATTGGGTGTAGAATTACTTTGTAAGGGGTTTCTCCAGGAAAAAGATGATGATCTAATTTTAGATGTATATGTATACGATACCCTTGATGGGACATTGGTTCATGCCAATAAGTATCGGGGTAAAACAGATGGGTGGCGTAGACTTATCCATAAGCTTGCTGATGACATAATCCTTGCAGTTACAGGCGATAAAGGGATCATGAGTTCAAGGATCGTATTTGTATCAGGCTACAGGGGAAAGAAAGAGATATATGTGGCTGACTTTGATGGCCACAATATCAAGAGATTGACTAATTATAATAGCATAACACTATCACCATCTGTTTCGCCAACAGGTAAATATCTTGCATACACATCCTATGAAAAGGGCAGGCCTAATCTGTATATTTTAGATTTGGAGAAAAAGATAGAGGCCTTTGTAGATTCAGACAGTGGTATGAAGACAGGGACATCATGGAAAAATAAAGACACATTTTCCTATTCCTTTACCTCAGGGAAAAGTTCTACTATTTATACAGTAGATGTAGGTTCTAAGACTAAAAAACCTATTCTCTCCGGTGATGGTATATATACATCCCCATCTTTTTCACCTGATGGAACAAAAATGGTATTTGTATCAGACATGCATGGTACACCTCAGATTTTTTTGAAAGACCTCAATTCAGGAGAGATAAAAAGATTAACCTTTTCAGGCGATTACAATGTTGCGCCAACCTTTTCTCCAAAGGGAGACCTCATTGCATTTATTTCAAAGATAGAGGGCTCCTTTGAGATATGTACCATGAATCCTGATGGCTCGAACCCGAGGTTGTTGACCAATGGCGGCCTAAACGATTCACCTCATTTTTCACCGTGCGGGAGATATATAATATTTTCAACTATGAAGGGTAATAGGTATAACATCTCTATCATGCTATTCAATGGAGATAATAAGAGGTTATTGAAGTTTACAGAGGGAGATGAGACCCAACCTGTATTTATGCCATAGTAAATGAAATTAGGAAAGGACAAGGTATGAGAAAGAATTTCATAATTTTTTTAGTGGGTTTTATAATAGCAGGGTGTTATGCATCTACAGAGGATCTTACAATGGTAAATAGAAGCTTAGGTAATCTTGAGAATGAATTAAAATTGTATCAGGAGCAGAATAATAAAAAGCTTGAAGGTATTTTAAAAGATAACGAGGCTATAAAAAAGCAGATTGCAGACCTATCTATATCAATTAATAATAATGATGAGAGGATAAAGGGTCTTACAGGAAAGGTGGAGGCACTGGAATTTCAAATAAAGACATATTATGCAGAGACAAAAAGCGAGATAAATGCCCTTAAGAAACCTGGGGAGGTCAAGGATCCGGTAATACCAAAAATAGAGGATACCAACTATGAAATGAGATATAAGGAGGCCTTTGACCTCTTTCAGAAGAAGATGTATCAGGATGCAATCAAGAAGTTCTCTGAGTTTATAGCAACTTATGGAGGTACACCATTAGTACCTAATGCCTATTACTGGCTCGGCGAATGTTATATGGGTATTAAAGACTATGAGATGGCTATCCTAAATTTTAATGAGGTTATCAAAAAATATCCCAAGAGTGAGAAGGCATCAAGGGCCCTTCTCTCACAGGCAGATGCCTTTATGTATCTCAATGAAAGAGAAAATGCTATAATAGCCCTCAAGAAGGTGAAAGAACTTTATCCAAAATCAGAGGAGGCTATTATAGCTGAGAGAAAACTCAAACGGTACTAGGCTCCCCTTCAGGTTCTGCTTCAGCTAATTTTTCATGGCTGCCTGCTGACCTATCCAAGACAGCCATGTCATATCCTCTGTATTTTGGAAAACCTGTGCCTGCTGGGATAATCCTGCCCATTATCACATTCTCTTTCAGTCCCTTGAGATAGTCGACCCTACCCTCTATGGCGGCCTGGGTCAAGACCTTAGTAGTATCCTGGAAGCTTGCAGCAGAGATAAAACTGTCTGTGATAAGGGATGCCTTTGTTATACCAAGGAAGAGAGGCTCTGCCTCTGCTGGTTTGCCACCTTTTTCTATTACCCTCCTGTTTTCCTCTTCAAACACCCATTGTTCTACAGGCTCATCGATGATGAAATTTGTATCCCCTACATCCTTTATCCTGACACGCTTTAACATCTGCCTTACTATTACTTCTATATGTTTATCATTAATCTTTACGCCCTGTAACTGGTATACCTCCTGGATCTCATTCACGAGATACCTGGCAAGCTCTTTTACACCCTGGATGCTCAATACATCATGGGGGTTCACAGGGCCGTCCATAAGAGGTTCTCCAGCCCTTACATAATCACCTTCATGGACGATTATGTGTTTACCACGGGGTATATTGTATTTTCTTGGTTCACCCCTTTCAGGCGTTACTATGATCTCCCTTTTTCCCTTTAGCATCTTTCCAAAGGATACAACGCCGTTTATCTCGCTAACTATGGCATTTTCCTTTGGCCTTCTTGCCTCAAATAGCTCGGCTACCCTTGGAAGACCGCCTGTTATATCCTTTGTCTTTATGGTATCACGGGGTATTTTGGCTATTACATCACCGGCGTATATATCATCGCCCTCATTAACTGCTATGTGTGCACCTACTGGTAGGATGTATCTTGCAGGGCTCGAGCTCCCATCCATTAAAATTGTCTTGCCTTTATCATCCTTTATGGAGATCCTCGGTCTCAAGGTCTGATCCCTTGGTTCAATGATTACCCTGTATGAGTATCCTGAGACCTCATCTTTAGTCTCCTGCATGGTTATACCTTCTATTATATCGCCATATTTAATCCTCCCTGAGACCTCAGATAGGATCGGTGTTGTATAGGGGTCCCACTCAGCGAGTACATCGCCCTCTTTTACATAATCATTTTCATTACATTTCAGCTTTGCCCCATATATGACAGGATATTTTTCCCTCTCCCTCCCTACCTCATCAACTACAGCTATCTCACCATTTCTGTTCATAACAACAGGGATTCCTTCTCTGTTCATAATGACTTTAACATTATGGAGCCTTACATACCCTTCATTTCTTACCTCAAGTGTTGATTGTTCAACCCTTCGTGATGCTGCACCACCTATGTGGAATGTCCTCATGGTAAGCTGAGTCCCTGGCTCGCCTATAGACTGTGCTGCAATAATGCCAACAGCCTCTCCAATGCTTACGAGCCTGCCCCTTGCCAGGTCCCTTCCATAACACAGGACACAGACACCTCTTTTTGCCCTGCATGTGAGGACAGAACGAATCTTTACGCTCTCATATCCTGCATTCTCTATCTTCTTTAGATGAACCTCTCTTATTTCCTCGTTTTTTCTTACGATAATCTCACCATCCGGGTCTTTTATGTCTTCAAGGGCAACCCTGCCGAGTATCCTTGCATCGAGATATTCTATGACCTCGCCACCTTCTTCGAGCCTCCTCATTTCAATACCATCGAATGTCCCGCAGTCATATTCAGTAACCACTACATCCTGGGCAGCATCAACAAGCCTCCTGGTTAAATACCCTGAGTTTGCTGTTTTTAGTGCTGTATCAGCAAGACCCTTCCTTGCCCCATGGGTGGATATAAAGTATTGTAAAACATCAAGACCTTCCCTGAAGTTGCTTGTAATGGGTGTCTCTATAATCTCCCCTGATGGTTTTGCCATGAGGCCTCTCATACCAGCAAGCTGCTTTATCTGCTGTGGATTACCTCTTGCCCCTGAGTGCGCCATCATAAATATTGGATTAAGGCTGTTCTGTCTTACAGGTTTTCCGTTAGAATCCAAAACAGGCTTTCCATCAGGTCCTAAGACATCCTCTGTTCCCAGTTCCCTCATCAGCTCATCGGCAATCTCTTCAGTAACATGTGCCCATCTATCTATTACCTTATTGTATCTCTCGCCATCTGTTATTAGGCCATCTGAATACTGCTTTTGAATATTCAGGACATCCCTGTTTGCCCTTTCGATGATCTCTTTTTTCTTTTTTGGTATCTTCATATCATCAATGGATATGGATATACCTCCAAGGGTAGCAAAATAAAAACCGAGGTTTTTCAGTCTGTCAGACAGTATTACTGTTGCCTTTTCACCAGCCTCTCTATGACACTTATCAACAAGCTGGCCTATTGTCTTCTTATCCATTACCTTGTTGATAAGACTAAATAGCTCGTTCATAACATATTCTCTTTTTTCCACATCCATTTCATCTAAGGCTTGCTCTATTACATCACGCAGTATTACCCTACCTACTGTTGTTTCTAGGGGTTTGCCATTGAATTTGATCTTTATCCTTGCATGGAGGTCAACCATCCCTGCATCATATGCCACCATTACCTCTTCCGGGTCTGCAAAGTATTTCCCCTCACCCTTTACAAACTTTCTCTCTATGGTAAGGTAGTAAAGCCCGAGGACTATATCCTGTGTAGGTACTATTATAGGTTTTCCATTGGCAGG
>JAOAHW010000037.1 GCA_026415015.1 Syntrophorhabdaceae bacterium | reverse complement strand
ACAAGGATAAAAGAGACTATCAGTGCATTCGCTATTGGTGATTCAGAGGATGCCTTTTTGAAACAACTTATAAGTAAGACAAAAGATAGAGAGGCAGCTAAAAGGGCACTCATAAACGCCATAAATGATTTTGATATGGCCACTATCTTTACAATACATGGATTATGTCTAAGGGTCTTGAGGCAATATGCCTTTGAGAGCCTCTCCCTTTTTGATACTGAACTGGCAGAAGAGGGTGAGGACCTTATGGAGGAGATTGTCAGGGACTTCTGGAGGATAAACCTATTTGATGAATCACCATTGTTTCTCAACTATGCATTAGAAAAACTAAACATCAAAGGCCTATACCTACTTGCAAAGAAATTCAATACAAACCCATCTGCCATCATAGATGCAGGTGATTTGACATATACAGGGTTAGATGACAAGGAATCAGAAAAAGAATGTCTCAAAGCATATAAAGCAGCATCCAACCTATGGATGGAATGGAAGGATTACATAAATGGTTATCTCAATACAGATAATTCCCTGGACAGGAGAACATACAGACCTAAAAAAATTGATGAACTTATAGATGCTACAGAGGAATATTTCAATTCTCAATACCCCCTCCCACTCCCAGAGGATTTTGATTATCTGTGTTTTGACCCGCCTGTTAAAAATGCTCTGAAAAAAAATAGAACACCACCTGACCATGCCTTTTTTAAATCATGTGACCTATTGAGAAAAAAAGCTGTTGTCCTTAAAGAGCTATACGATAAAAGGATTATTGAATTTAAAAAATTAATGCTTGTATATGCTGAGCAAGAGTTGGACAAAAGGAAACAAAACAAAAATACACGCTCCTTTGACGACCTTTTGATGGACCTCTATAATGCCATCTCAACAGAGGGAGGAGAGAACCTTGCTGACCTTATAAACAAGAAATACAGGGCTATCTTGATAGATGAATTCCAGGACACAGACCCCATCCAGTACGAGATTATAAGGAATGTATATAAACAGGGCGAGACATTGATCTTTATCATAGGTGACCCAAAACAGTCTATATACAGTTTCAGGGGGGCCGATGTATTCTCCTATATGAAGGCAGCAAGGGATGCCCATTTCCATTTCACCCTTGAGAATAACTACAGGTCATCTGAAAGACTCATAAATGCTATAAATACCCTATTTGAAAATGCAAGAGACCCTTTTGTCTTTAATGAACTTCAGTTTCCATCTATCAAGTTAGGAAACCCTGATAAACAGGGTGAACTAAAAATAAGGGGTAAAAAAGATACAGCACCCTTGAAGATATGGTTTTTAGAGAGAAAAGAAGATAAAGAACGTATAAAAGCACCTGAAGCAAGGGATGCCATATACAACGCCACAGCAGATGAGATTGTAAGGCTCATAACAATGGGCGAAAAAGGTGAGATACTCATAGATGGTAGACCCTTATCCCCAAAAGATATAGCCATCCTTGTCAGGAAAAATAAAGAGGCAATCCAGATGCAAAAGGCACTGAACAGGTTAAATATCCATGGTGTCATATACAGTTCAGATAGCGTATTTGCAAGTAACGAGGCAAAAGACATCCTCTATATCATCTCTGCCATAAGTGAACCAAATGATGAATCAAAACTGAAGGCTGCTTTAATTACTGATATAATTGGCCTGAAAGGAGATGAACTTGCAAAGATAGGAGAAGATGAGAAAAAATGGAATGAATATGTGGAGAGATATGAATCTTATAGAAATCTTTGGATAAAAAATGGCTTTATCAGTATGGCAAGGTCGTTTCTGTCAAATGAAAAAATAAAGGCAAGGCTGCTATCTCAACCACAAGGAGAGCGGAGACTCACCAATGTACTCCATTTAATAGAGCTCATACACAAGGCATGCATGAGACAGAGGCTCAGTATAGAGGGTGCAATAAAATGGCTGGATAGAAGGATAGAAAAGGATAGCATGTCACGGGCTGAAGAATATCAGATGAGACTTGAGTCTGATGAAGAGGCTGTAAAGATTGTCACTATCCACAGGAGCAAGGGGCTTGAATATCCAATAGTATTCTGCCCATTGATATGGGGACAGGCAGATTCAGACAAGAAAGATATAATCATGTTTCACGATGAGAAAAGTAACTACTCCTTAAAAATAGAAATAAAGACTACCCCTGAAGAATCATCTAAAGATAAAATGGATTTAGAGAGGCTCGCAGAGGATATAAGACTATTATATGTAGCCATGACAAGGGCAAAAAAGAGGTGTTATATTGCATGGGGAGCCATAAATACCTCAGAAGGTTCAGGCCTTGGATATATCTTACACTCTCAGGATATAAATTCAGATGTCTTTTCCATAGTTGATATGAAAAATCATATAAAGGAACTATCTGACGACGATATAAGGTCAAGATTAGATGAGCTTGTCAATAAATCAGGCAATACCATAGAGGTCTTACCCCTGCCTCCATATGAGGGTAGACCATATGAATCC
>JAOAHW010000023.1 GCA_026415015.1 Syntrophorhabdaceae bacterium | reverse complement strand
CCCTTTAACCACTCTATACCGAGCCTGTGGGCAAGGGGTGCATATATATCAAGGGTCTCCCTTGCTATCTCAAGCTGTTTTTCCTCAGAGAGGAAATTAAGGGTCTGCATATTGTGGTACCTGTCTGCTAACTTTATGAGTATCACCCTTATATCCTTGCTCATGGCAAGTATCATCTTTCTTATGTTCTCTGCCTTTGAGTCCTCAGTAGGTCTTAACTGGATCTTGCTTATCTTTGTTACACCATCCACAATCTCTGCCACTTCTTTGCCGAAGTATCTCTCTATCTCCTCCTTACTCACATAGGAGTCCTCAATGGTGTCATGGAGAAGCCCCGATACAATGCTGGGGACATCAAGGCTCATCTTTGTGAGGGTGTATGCAACCTCAAGGGGGTGTATCAGATAGGGTTCTCCAGAAAGCCTGGTCTGTCCCCTATGTGCCTTGGCAGAGAAGATATATGCCCTCTCAAGCATCTCTACATCTGCTCCAGGGTTATACTTTGTAACCTCCTCTACTATATCATTAAACCTTACCATTCCCATCCCATCTATAATATGTTACAGGCGCTGAGGATGTAGCCACCTCTAAGACACCACCTCTTTTAAAGGGTGTACTGCTGTCTATAGCCTTTTTTGTATCCTCAGATATAATAATCTCACCAGGGGCTGCAAGCTTCTGCAGTCTTGCTGCTATGTTGACAGGCATACCAAAGGCTGTATATTCCTTCTTGTTTACTGAACCGAATATTCCTGTAACCACATGACCTGTGCTTATGCCTATGCCTATATGGAATCCTTTATTGAGCTTTTTTGTTAGCTCCACCATCTCTATGGCGCAATTTACTGCATTTTCCTCATGCCTTTCTTGATAAACCGGAACACCGAACAAGGCCATTATGCTATCCCCTATGTATTTGTCTATCATACCTTTGTGTTTTTTTATAATCTCGCTCATAGGTTGAAAATAATATCTGTTTAAGATTATGGCAAGGTCTTCAGGGGGCAAAAGGGAAGATAATTTTGTAAACCCCCTTATATCGGAAAATAATATGGTTATGAGGGATATCTTTGGTTCCAGCTGTGCAGGTTCATTCAAGAGCTCATTGAATACATCAGGGCTAATAAACTGCCTCATCTTCCTCTTTATATAATACTCCCTTATCTTCCACTTAAGTTCCTTGTTTTCAAAGGGTTTGGTAATGAATCCATCTATCCCGGCTTCTATGGCCTTTATAGATGACTCAAGGGTACCATATCCTGTAAGGATAATCTTTGTGGCCTCATGATGAATCTTACCTATCTCCTCTATAGTCCTTATGCCGTCTATCCCTGGCATAATCAGATCGCATATTATTACATCGAGGTTTGAAGGGATATTCTGGACAATAGTTAATGCCTCTTCACCATTTGGTGCGGTGTGTACTGTGTATCCATCTTCTCTGAGTATCCTTGTAAGGGACCTCCTTATGCCGTCCTCATCATCTATAACAAGGATACCGAGTTTCATAAACCACCTTTTCTCTATGGTTTTTTTCTAATCGAGACCTTCACAGGGTTTCGTAAAGGTCTTTAATTAATTTATATTAAGGTATGAAAAATGACAAGTATTTATTGACTTTCATTTTACCCTAATTTTTCATATTATAATCAACATATGGACAGGACAAAGACGCAGCTTGAGATAAAAGGCCAGATAGAGAGGATCACCTTTTATAATGATGAAAACGGTTACACCATAGCCAAGATGAGGGTCCAGGAAAGAAGAGATCTTATTACTGTAGTGGGGACTATGTATTCAGTATCACCAGGAGAGGTCTTGAGGGTTAAGGGCTACTGGGATAACCACCCAAAATACGGTGAGCAATTAAGGATTACCTCATATGAGACTTTACTTCCTGCTACCTCAAAGGGCATAGAAAAATATCTTGGTTCAGGGATGATAAAAGGTATAGGCCCTGTAATGGCAAGACGTCTTGTGGCGAGGTTCAAAGAGGATACACTAAGGGTTATAGAGGAGGACATAGATAGGCTAAAAGAAGTGGAAGGTATAGGAGAAAAAAGGATAGAGATGATAAAAAATGCCTGGGAGGAGCAAAAAGAAATAAGGGATGTCATGATATTTCTCCAGGGAAATGGGATAAGCCCTGCCTATGCTGTAAAAATATACCGACATTATGGCAATGATTCAATAAAGGTGGTCAGGGAGAACCCATATAGACTCGCCATGGATATCTTTGGCATAGGCTTTAAGACCGCAGATAAGATAGCAGAGAAGATGGGTATCCCCAGAGACTCTCAGATAAGGTCAGAGGCAGGTATCATGCACATCCTCCATGAACTATCAGACGATGGCCATGTATATTATCCCTATGAACCCCTTATTGAAAGATGCTGCGAAACCCTTGAGGTAGAGGAGGATAGAATTCCCATTGCCCTTGATGCAGTCTTAAGGGAAGGGAAGATTATAATCGATGACAAATTTATAGATAAGGAAAAAGATAAAGACCAAAGGTCAAAGGCTGTGTATCTCGCCAAATATCATATATCAGAGACAGGTATTGCCAAGAGACTAAAGAGGCTTTTATCTACACCAAAACAAATGAGGCTCATCAATATCGATGACGCCATAGTCTGGGTTCAGAGGTTTTTAAAGATAGGGTTCTCTTCGAAACAATTAGAGGCAGTAAAAGATGCAATACACTCAAAGGTGATGGTTATAACAGGAGGGCCTGGCACTGGAAAGACTACTATAATAAAGGCGATAATAAACATCTATAAAAAGATGGGCCAGAGAGTTCTTCTGGCAGCCCCAACAGGCAGGGCAGCAAAAAGGATGACAGAGGCCACTGGCCATGAGGCAAAGACCATCCACCGCCTCCTTGAATACAGCCCCAATAATGGACAATTTAAGAAAAATGAAGATAATTCCCTTGATGGAGACCTTATAATAATAGATGAGGCATCCATGATAGACACCATCATGATGTATCACCTGTTAAAGGCAGTGAAGATTCATACAACATTGATATTTGTAGGTGATGCAGACCAGTTGCCATCTGTAGGGCCAGGAAATACCCTGAAAGATATAATAGATTCAGGATATATACCCACAGTAAGACTCAATGAGATATTCAGACAGTCAAAGGAGAGCATGATAATAGTCAATGCCCACAGGGTAAATAATGGTGAGATGCCTTACATAAAAAAGGGTAATAATAAAAATGAGGACTTTTTTTTCATAGAGATTGAGGAGCCTGAGGAGGTGGTAAAATATATCGTCTATCTGTGCAGGGAGGCAGTGCCCATGAGGTTTGGATTTGACCCAGTAGATGATATACAGGTCCTAACCCCTATGCATAAAGGATTATCAGGTGTGGCCAATTTGAATAAAGAGCTACAGCAGGCCCTAAATCCAGGGGGTGTGGAGCTTGTAAGGGCAGGCAGGACCTTTAGGGTAGGCGATAAAATCATGCAGATAAGAAATAACTATGAAAAAGATGTCTATAATGGTGATATAGGCAGGATTATCTCCATAGACCAGGAGGTGCAGGAAGTCTGTGTAGATTTTGACAGGAGGCTTGTAACATACGAGTTTTTAGAGCTCGATGAGATAATCCTTGCTTATGCCATATCTGTCCATAAGTCTCAGGGCAGTGAATATCCTGTTATAATCATGCCTGTCCTCACCCAGCACTATATGCTCCTCCAGAGAAATCTCATATATACAGGTATCACAAGGGGCAAGAGGCTTGTCTTTATAGTGGGAACTAAAAAGGCTATGGCAATAGCCATCAGGAACAACAAGCCCTTAAGTAGGTTCACCTTGTTAAGGGAGAGGCTCTCAAGGGATTAATTCAGAAGGGTCTATCTTATATGCCCTGGCTCTCTTTTTTTCAGACTGGATATGTTTTAAGGCAAGGACCTTCTCCTTTGCCCTCTTTGAGCGTCTTCGCTTCTGTCTCTTTATCTTTTCTATCATACGCTGTTTCTCGCTCTCCCTGCCAAGGATCATTGACTCTATCTTTTCCACGAGCCTCCTCCTGGCAAGAAAACGGTTAAGGGCCTGGGAGCGCTCGCTCTGACACTTCACCTCAATGCCTGTAGGGAGGTGTTTCAGATATACACAGGTCGATGTCTTGTTGACATTCTGGCCACCTGGGCCACCAGAGCGGATAAATTTTTCTATTATATCCTCGTCCCTTATACCCAGCCTTTCCATCTTATCCTGAAGCGCCCTCTCCTTCTCAGGGCTTATCATGAATTTTGTAACACCCATAAATCACCTCCATCTTTATACCTGTTTACGCTATCAAAAACAACAATTTAGTTGAAAACAGAAAAAAATAGGTTGTATTATGAAGGTATGAGATCTCTTTCTGTTTTCTTTTTATGTATCCTTATCCTTTTCTCTTTTATCTCCTGCAACAAGACCACTGATATACCTGCAAAAACAACACAGGAGGAGACAACCAAGACCGATACCCAGTATAAGAAAGAGATGGAGGAGATAAAGAAAAATCTAAGGGGCGATATAAAGATAAAGCTGAAAAAGGATTCAAAGGGCGGCTATAGTTGGGAGATAACAGGAAAGGATGCCAGTGAAGTCCTGAAGGCCAATGATACCTTAAGGAAAAAACTCAATGATTAGAGGCCCTTTTGAGGCCTATAGATTCTGCATAGTATAGGGCATCTGTGTATTCCCTGGCTGTAATCCGCCTTGAGAGTTCAGGGAACTCATCTGTTCCGAGACAGGGGTGATACTGGGCCATGATATTAACAAAGGCATCCTCTGATATCTCTTCTTTTATAAATGATAAGACCTCTTTTGTATTTTCTCCTGAGGAAGGCATTACAAGATGCCTTATAATAAGCCCCCTTTTTGCAATGCCATCTTTATCTGTTATGAGGTCACCAACCTGTCTTTGCATCTCCTTGAGGACAGATTTTACCACATCAGGATAATCCTCTGCCTTGCAGTATCTTTTTGCCAGCTCCCTGTTGAGAAATTTTATATCTGGCATATAGATATCTATTACACCCTCTAATAACCTTATAACCTCTAGTGATTCATAACCCCCGCAGTTGTAAACAATAGGTATATGAAGGCCGTTATCTATGGCTATACTTAATGCCTTTATAATCTGTGGTACATAGTGTGTTGGGGTCACAAGATTTATATTATGGCAACCCCTCTCCTGTAATTTTATCATGGCATTGGCAAGCATACTGTATGAGTATCTATCGCCCTCACCAAAGAGGCTTATGTCATAGTTCTGGCAGAATATACACCTTAGGTTGCAGTGGGTGAAAAATATGGTACCAGAGCCATTCTTTCCCACAAGGGGCCTCTCCTCACCAAAATGTGGAGAGACAGATGATATGTATACATCATAAGGGGCCCTACAGTATCCTGTCTCCCCTGTATATCTATTTGCCCTGCATCTTCTCGGACAGAGTATACAGGGATTAAGCCTCTCTTCCAGGGCCTCTAATATCTCGTCCAATCTCCCCTGGGATTTAGTTTCAATATAAACAGGTATTTCTTTCATAGGGGCTTTAAAAATAAAAAGGTATGCATTAATATTATATTAAAAATTATAAAAAAACAATTGGAGATAAGAAAATGGAAAGATATGAATACACAATAAAGATTTTTTCTATGGATGACCTGGAAAAAAAAGGTATAGTTATAGACCCTGAAAAGAATATTGTATATGCCTGCAGACCTGACGGTGAATGTGAGGTCCATGATGTAGGGATGGAGCAGATAGACAATCTATCAAGCCTCTTTAATGACTTTGGCAAACAGGGGTGGGAGTTAATACAGCTATTCTTCCGACCCCTCGGTATAGTCAGCTTCTGGAAAAGGCAGGTAAGGGAAGGGGATTCAACATAATAAAAAATTAAAGGAGGTGCTATTATGACACTCACACCATGGAAGAGCTTATGGGAATTAAGGTTTCCAACTTTAAGGGAAGAGATGGATAAACTTTTTGAAGATTTTTTTGACAAGACAGGTTTTTCTGCCCTAAAAGAAGGGACATGGCTGCCAGCAGTGGATATCCATGAGACAAAAAAAGATGTTGTTGTGACCTTTGATCTACCTGCTATTGACCCAAAAGATGTATCTATATCCATAGTAGAGGACAGACTCACTGTAAAGGGTGAACGTAAGAGAGAAGAGGAGGTAAAAGAAACAGATTATTTCAGGTCTGAAAGGGTTTATGGGGCATTTCAGAGGATTGTTCAGCTCCCTACCGAGGTGGTGGCAGACAAAGCCAAGGCAACTTACAAAGACGGTGTTCTAAAGATAACAGTCCCAAAGACTCAAAAGGCAATGCCAAAAGAGATAAAGGTAGAGATTGAGTAAGACTATAAGTTCCCTTCCCTTGCTTACCTAAATCTTATAATCCTACCTTAAAAGGCCTTACCCCTGAAGGTGAATTTTTATCCTGCAAAAAAACTTTTTTAAAGGTATTTGCGTATTTACATATACATAAAATATGGTTATAATTCTATCTACCTGCATAAGGTGTTAAAAAATTTAGGAGGCATAGATGAAAGAAAAAGTAGAGGCTGTAATAAATAAGATAAGACCTTTTTTACAGAGAGATGGGGGAGATATAGAGCTTATAGATGTGGTTGATGGGATTGTTAAGGTAAAACTTCGTGGTGCATGCGGGAGTTGTCCCATGAGCATGATGACACTTAAGATGGGCGTAGAAAAACAGTTAAAGCAGGAGATCCCTGAGGTCAAAGAGGTGGTAGCAGGCTGAAATATTTTACATTTTTTTCATTATTCCTATTGACAAATATTGCCCATTAAAATATTATGGTTTTAAAAAAATAGGAGGTGTTATTATGGCATGTAAAAAGGCTGCACCAAAGAAGGAGACAACAAAGAAGACAACAAAGAAGGAAAAAAAGACCAAGAAATAACAAAAAGTAGTTTTAAGGGGGGTAACCCCCTTTTTTTATTTTTATGCCCTGTCTTAAGCCTTTCCAGAACCAACTGTACTTTTTTTCAAGACAATAAATAAAAAATTGATGAGAGGATAACAAAATATGGCAGAGAGAGATTATGTAGTAAAACTACTTACAGATTTTATAAGGATTAATACAACAAATCCCCCGGGTAATGAGGAGGATGCTGTTGCCTTCCTTGAAGATATATTGAGAAAAGAGGGCTTAGAGACGCAGGTATATCTACCTGTTAAAAAGAGGGCCAACCTCATATCAAGGATAAAGGGCAAGGAAAAGGGTAGGCCTGTGATACTATTAGGCCATATAGATGTGGTCCCTGCAAACCCTGATGAATGGGAGGTCAATCCATTCTCAGGGGATGTAAAAGACGGGTACATCTACGGCAGGGGTACAATAGACATGAAATCACAGGTTATATGTCATCTTCTTGCCTTTATTGAACTTAAGAAAAAGGACGTGATACCAGAAAGAGATATAATATTTCTTGCCACATGTGATGAGGAAGTGGGGGGTCAATACGGTGTTGAATTCATGCTCAATGAGGTGAAGGACCTCAAAGACGCGTCCTTTGTCTTAAGCGAAGGGGGCTGTATAATAGAGGAGGATGGCTTTGTCCATGCCCAGATAGCAGTGGCAGAAAAAAAATTGAGCCAGTTTAAGATAAAGGCTTATGGAAAAAGTGGTCATGGTTCTATGCCTACAAAAGACAGCGCCAATGAAAAGATTATAAAGGCCTGTAACTCTATACTATCATATGATTGGCCTGTGAAGGTAACAGGTATAGTCAATACCTATCTCACAGGGATATTCAAGGGAAAGGGACTTAAGGATTTTCAATCTTCCTCTTTAAAAGAGGCTTTAAAGGATAAGAAATTCAGGAGGTCCATAGAAGATAACCCGCTATATAATGCCCTTATAAAAAACACAGTGACCCTAACTATACTGAAAAGCGGTGAAAAGATAAATGTAATACCCTCTGAATCAGAGGCCTACTTTGATGCAAGGCTCCTCCCACAGGAAGATAGGGAGGCCTTTATGAAAAAGATAGAAAGATTATGCGGAAGAGATATTAAAATAGAGAGGATAAGTAGTGGTTCATCTGACCCAATTCCATCACCGTATAAAACCAGTTATTTTACAGGTATCAAAAAGGTCTTAGAGAGATCTATGGGCAATATACCTGTTTTGCCTTCACTTCTCACAGGTGCATCAGACCTCCGTTACTTCAGGAATCTCGGTATACCCTCTTATGGTTTTTTCCCTGTAGTTTTATCTAAAGAGGATGTGGTGAGGATGCACGGTAAGGATGAGCGGATACCAATCCAAAATTTTTGTGATGCCATAGATAGAACCCATGAGATAGTCCAGTTTTTAGCTAACTATAGAGGTTGATTCTCAGTGAAATATCTTGGAACAGGAGGAAAATAGATGCGTTTTTCAAAGATGTTTATACCCACTGTAAAGGAAGACCCAAAGGAGGCAGAGGTAATAAGCCACAGGCTCATGCTAAGGGCAGGCTTTATAAGGAGGCTTGCATCCGGGATATATACATGGCTACCCCTTGGTCTTAAATCCCTAAGAAAGGTTGAGAATATAATAAGAGAGGAGATGAATAAAAAAGGTGCCCAGGAGATACTCATGCCCTTTGTCCAGCCAAAGGAACTATGGGAGGAGAGCACAAGATGGGAGAAATACGGTAAGGAGCTTCTCAGGTTTTATGACAGGAATAATAGGGAATTATGTCTTGGCCCTACTCACGAAGAGGTGGTAACAGACCTTGTGAGAAGGGAGATACGTTCATATAGAGAACTCCCTGTTAACCTATATCAGATACAGACCAAGTTCAGGGATGAGATAAGGCCAAGATTCGGTGTAATGAGGGGTAGAGAGTTTTTGATGAAGGATGCCTATAGCTTTGATATAGACGAGGTGAGCGCTGAGAAGAGCTATATGGACATGTATGATGCATATACAAATATATTCAAGAGGTGTGGCTTCAGGTTCAGGGTTGTAGAGGCAGATACAGGACAGATCGGCGGTAGTTTTTCCCATGAATTTATGGTTCTTGCCGATACTGGTGAGGATATTATTATATCCTGTGATGCCTGCGGATATGCAGCAAATCTTGAAAGGGCAGAGGTAGGTCATCCAGATACACCCCCTGTCTCAGCTAAAAAAGGCTACTTTAAAAAGGTAGAAACCCCTGGTCAGAGAAGGATTGATGAGGTCTCGTCCTTTCTTAATGTATCTCCGAGTGAACTTATTAAAACTATTATCTACAATACAGATAGGGGTGTAATAGGGATATTAATAAGGGGTGACAGGGACATAAATGAGACAAAGATGAGAAACCTCCTGTCACTGGACTATTTAGAACTCGCAGATGAGGCTACCATTGAGGATGTCACAGGTGGACCCCTTGGTTTTTCTGGCCCTATTGGTTTGAAGATACCACTTTATGCAGATAGGGACATCCTCTTCATGGAGGACTTTGTGGTAGGAGGCAATGAAAAGGATGTACATATAATAGATGCCAATCTTGGTGACTTTACTGTAGAGGGCTTCTATGACTTAAAGATTGCCAGGGAAGGGGATATATGCCCCCGTTGCCCAGGCATACTCACATCAACAAGGGGTATAGAGGTAGGCCATATATTTAAGCTCGGGCTCAAATACAGCAAGGCCATGAAGGCCATATATCTTGATAAAAATGGCGAAGAGAGATACATGGTCATGGGTTGCTATGGTATTGGTGTAAGTAGGATTATTGCTGCAGCCATAGAGCAGGGTAATGATGAGAATGGCATGATACTCCCTGCTGCCATTGCACCATTCGAGGTAGATGTCCTGCCTGTAAACAGCTCCCACGCCGAGAGCATGGAGCTTGCAGAGGCTATATACAGACAGCTTCTTAAAGATAATATAGATGTGATTTTTGATGACAGACAGGAGAGACCAGGGGTAAAATTTAAGGACTGTGACCTAATGGGTATCCCTCTTAGGGTCACCATAGGAGAGAGGAATCTAAAAGAGGGCTTTGTAGAGATAAAACAAAGGGACAAGAAAGATTCTATGAAGATAAAAAAAGAAGATGTTGTGAGGAGGGTCAAGGAATATGTTGAGGAACTTAAGCGTTGGTGAGCTGACACCAAAGGAGGAGCTGGAAAAGAGGATCTTCAATCTCAAAAAAAAGATGGAGGAAAAGGGTGTTGAACTATCCCTTATAATACAGAATGTTGACCTTTTTTATTTTGCCGGCACTGTACAAAAAGGGGCACTCATTATACCTGTAGATGGCGAGCCCCTCCTCTTTGTAGAGAGAAATGCAGACAGGGTCAGGTATGAGACACCCTTTGATTTTATACCCATAAAAAGGGAAAAGGATATAAGGGATATCCTCAATGAGAGGGGTATAAAAGGCAAGACCTTAGGGATGGAGTTTGATGTGGTACCTGTAGCGCTCTATGAGAGATGGAGGGACATCCTCAAGATAGATAATGTAATAGACATATCCAACGAGATAAAGGACCTAAGGCTCATAAAGAGTCCTTTTGAGGTGGAACAGATAAAAAAATCCGGTGAAGTAACCTCCCATGTCCTTAAAAAGGCAAAGGATGTTATAAGAGAAGGTATGACAGAGCTTGAGATAGATGCCATACTCGGGGCAGAGGGCAGGAAAAAAGGACACCAGGGGTTTTTAAGGATGAGGGGTCTCAACCAGGAGATGATGAATATCTATATCACCCATGAACATTCATGCACCATACCATCTTCAGGCGATGTCCCCATAGCAGGTGTGGGTATCACCCATGCCATTGCCCAGGGTGCATCTATGAATATCATTAAAAGGAATATACCTGTTCTCCTTGACTATGGTGGTGGATACAATGGTTATATAACAGATGAGACAAGGGCATATGTCATAGGCAGTCTCGATGAGATGTTTAGGAAGCCATACGAGGTTGCCAGGGAGATTGTAGAGACAACAATGGTCTTCGCCAGAGAGGGCATCAATGGAAAAGAGGTCTATGAAAGGGCCCATAGCCTTGTTAAAAAGGCAGGCCTTGATGACCACTTTATGGGTCATGGCAGGGGCAAAGTGGGCTTCATAGGCCATGGCCTTGGCCTTGAGATAAATGAGCTACCTGTTATAACACCACGTCACAGCATTATACTTAAAGAAGGCATGGTCTTTGCCTTTGAGCCTAAATTCATATTTCCAGGGAGAGGGGCAATAGGTATAGAGGTAGACTTTATAGTACGAAAAGACTGTCTTGAGAGGGTGACAGACGCCCCAATAGACCTGGTTTTTATTTAACCCTATCCTTTAGTTAGGGATTTTTTAAGGTCAGAGAGCACTGCAAAGTGTTTCCTCTCTTCTTTTATGATCTCGTCTATGAATTTGTGGTGGTTTTCTTGGACAAACTGCTTTGACTCCTGATAATAGAGGATAGAATCAAGCTCTCTCTGGATGGCAAAATCTATGGCAGATATGGTGTCCTTGATTATGGCAAGCTCTTTGTCCTGCGAATCCTTTGTAAAAACAACCTTGCCATCTATAAAGGCCCTGAGATTAGCCATATATTCTCCTGGATAACTCTCTGCAGGTCTATAGTCCTTTACCTTTGAGTAAAGGTCCTGGAATATGCTTTTGTGTCTTATCTCCTCATCGGCAAGGCGGTTGAATATCCTCCTTACCTCTTCATTCTCGGCATTTAAGGCTGCCTTGTGATAAAATATCTCACCGTATTCCTCTATTCTAATGGCAAACTGAAATATATCACCTGCTGAAAATATGTTCATCATTACCTCCCTGTTTATTTTTCAGATATTAACATAGTAGAATTTTAACAATTTTTTCATCAGAATTCTATAAAAAAGGCCTTTAAAGGTCTTGGTAAAGTGCAGTTCCTTAAAATGATGGGATTGTTATAAATCACTGTATTAAAAATTATTGGCAAAAAAATAAGCAGGGGGCGGATTGATATTTCAATGTTTATATCAATTTTTTTAATTATCTGTCTCCTCAACAGCATATTTTATGATTGTTACCTTAGGCTAATAGTATATCTCTTTAAGAAACAGCCCCTTAGCAGGTGCTGTAGGGCCTGCCATATCCCTGTCCCTTGAGGCCAGTATCTCTGCCATAGCATCTTCTTTTAGTTTCCCTGCCCCTATAAGCACCAATGTCCCTGTGATATTTCTCACCATATACCTTAAAAAGCCAGTAGCCTCAATAAATATATAGATGAAATCCCCCCTTTTTTTAACCCCTGACCTCAATACACACCTTATGCTACTACCGTATGGTTCGTTTTTCTTTTTAAAGGCAGAAAAATCATGCTCTCCTTTTATTAACCTTGCTGCCCTGTTCATGGATGATACATCAAGGGGATAAGGTATATGCCATACATATCGGGTGTAAAAAGGTGAATCAAAGGGCTGGTTCAATATGGTATAGACATAGGTCTTACTCTTAGCTGAGTATCTTGCATGGAAGGAACCATCTACCTCATGGACATCTCTTATCCTTATATCTAACGGTAGAAGGCTATTTAAACCCCTTAAAAGGTTTTTTGTCTCTATCTTATTCTCAGTAAAGAAATTTGCTACCTGTGCCATGGCATGGACACCGCTATCTGTCCTTGCCCCTCCATATAGCTTTACCTTATGGTTGACAATCCTTTCTACAGCCCTAATCAGTGTCTCCTGGACAGTAATCAAATCAGGTTGACACTGCCATCCATGATAACATGTACCGTCATAGGATATAATTAATCTTATGTTACGCATACCTATTTAAATTGATTGAAATCTGCAAGGACTTTATCTTGTCTTTCTTTTGGCTGAATCTTTTGGTTTAACAGGCTCTTTTGCCTGTATATGCTCCTTTGTCTCTTCTTTTGCCTTTTGAGCCTCTTTTTCTTTTTCGAGCCTTTCGTCTAATTTTTTATAGAGTTCCTCTATCTCCTTTTTAAGGCTTATATTTTCTGCCTTTAAAAAGTTGTTTTCCTCCTTCAGGAGCCTCACCTCTTCCTTGAGGCTCTTGAGCTCCTTTCCGCATGATGTAGAAAAGGCCAAAAAAAGGGGTATAAAAAAAACTATTAACAGTCTCATATCAACCTATTTTGTAAAATGATTTTATCTTTGTCAACATGTATATATAAAATTATAATCAACCTTTCTCAAAATATTCCCGTATCATCTTGACAATATAATCTTTTTCTGTTTTTTTCAACTCTGGATATACAGGTATCGCCAGGCTTTCTTGTGCTGCCATCTCTGAGACGGGAAATGAACCCCGCCTGTAGCCAAGATACTGGAAGCATCCCTGAAGGTGCAGGGGAACTGGATAGTATATGCCTGTCTGTATACCTTTTTCTTTCAGAAAAGATTGTAGCATATCCCTGTTTTTCGTCCTTATCACATAATGGTGAAATATATGAGAGCCATCATCAGGTATCTCAGGGAGAATAAGCGGCAGGTCTTTCAGGCTCTTGTTATAAAACTTTGCATTCTCTATCCTCTTTCTATTCCACTCCTCAAGGAAGGGAAACTTTGCCACAAGGGCCGCTGCTTTTATCTCGTCAAGCCTGCTGTTTATCCCTATCATCTCGTGGTGATATGTTGTATCTCCCATACCATGGACCCTTAATTTCCTCACCTTTTCCCCCAGGTCATCCCTTTTTGTCAGGACCATACCACCCTCTCCTATCCCA
>JAOAHW010000010.1 GCA_026415015.1 Syntrophorhabdaceae bacterium | reverse complement strand
ACCGTAGACCTCGCTTGTGGATGCCTGCATTATCCTTGCCTTAACCCTCTTTGCAAGGCCGAGCATGTTTAATGCCCCAAGGACATTAACCTTTATGGTCTTTACCGGGTTATACTGGTAATGGATGGGGCTTGCAGGGCAGGCAAGATTGAAAATCCAGTCCACCTCAAGGAGGATAGGGTTTGTTATATCATGCCTTATAAACTCAAAATTTGGGTGCTTCATTATATTGCTTATGTTGGCCTTTGTCCCTGTAAAAAGGTTGTCAAGGGCAATGACCTCATGTCCATCATTGATTAGTCTCTCACATAAATGGGAGCCTATAAAGCCTGCACCACCTGTCACCAGGATCCTCTTTGGTTCATTGTAGGTGTGATATCTATACATTTTTCCTGCCTATACAAGTGTAGATAAAGCCAAGTTCAGCCATTTTTTTTGGGTTGTACTGGTTTCTCCCATCAAAGATAACTGGTGACCGCATAAGTGTCTTCATCTTTTCAAAGTCTGGCTCCCTGAAAGATAACCATTCAGTGACAAGGACAAGGCAGTCTGCGTCTTTTAATACATCATACTGGTTTGTCCCGAAACTGATATTCTTGTTTTCCTTAAAGACCTCACGGGCAACCTCCAAGGCCTTTGGGTCAAAGAGTTTGCAGGTGCCACCGGCTCTGGTTAGGGTCTCTATTATGTATATAGATGGGGCCTCCCTCATATCATCTGTATTTGGTTTAAAGGAAAGTCCCCATATGGCAAAAATCTTACCCTTTACATTTTTATTGTAAAAATTCAGTATCTTTTCTGTAAAGGCAACCCTCTGTTCTTCATTTACCTTCATGACATCTTCCAATATGGTTGGTGTGTATCCATGGTTTTGTGATGTCTTTATCAGTGCCCTGACATCCTTGGGGAAGCATGAACCGCCAAAACCAACCCCGGGAAACAAAAATTTTGGCCCTATCCTTGAATCGCTTCCTATCCCCCTCATTACCATCATGACATCAGCACCTACCTTTTCACATATATTTGCAATCTGGTTCATAAAGGATATCCTTGTGGCAAGCATGGCATTGGCAGTATATTTAGTCATCTCACTGGACCTTATATCCATGACGAGAAACGGTGCCCCTGTCCTTACATAGGGGTTATAGAGCTCTCTTAAAATCTCTTCCACCCTACCATTTTCAACACCTATTACAACCCTTTCAGGCTTCATACAATCGTCAACTGCCATGCCCTCCTTTAAAAACTCTGGATTTGATGCAATATCAAAAGGTATATCTTTTTTTCTACTCTCGAGTTCCTTTGCTATAGTTTCTTTCACCATCTCGCATGTCCCAACAGGCACTGTTGATTTCACCACTATTATCCTGTATTTTTCCAAGTGTCTGCCTATGTTCTGTGCCACATTCTGTACATACTTTAGGTCTGCTGAACCGTCTTCATCCTGGGGTGTGTTGACACATATAAATATAATCAATCCATGGTCAACAGCCTCTTTTATATCTGTTGAGAATTTCAGTCTACTCTCTTTCAGGTTATTTTTTACAAGTTCCTCCAGTTGAGGCTCATATATGGGTATTATCCCCTTCTTTAATTTTTTTATCTTATCTTTATCAATATCCATGCAGATCACATCATTGCCTGTCTCGGCAAAGCATGCACCAGTCACGAGACCTACATAACCTACCCCTATAACTGATATGCGCATACACCCTCCTTTTTTTTCATTTTTTAACTTGCATAGACCCTTAAAGTCAATAAAAATGAGGCTTGAAATTATTTGGTTTTTTATGTTAAATTAAAAAATCAAAGTGGGTAGAACCCGCTTTTTTAGTTTAAGGATGGATTATGATAGAAGAGACCACAGAGTTAGTAATCGAAAAGGTAAAAGAATGCCTGATGCCATTGATAAATGAATATGGCCTGGAGCTTGTTGATGTGGAGTTCAAGACATCTGGCAGGAGATGGCTTCTCAGGGTTTTTATAGACAAGGAAGGCGGTGTTGTACTTTCTGATTGTGAAAATATAAGCAGGGAGTTGAGTTTAATCCTCGACGTAGAGGACTTCATAAAACACCCCTATGTATTAGAGGTCTCTTCCCCAGGGCTTACAAGGCCCCTTAAGACAAGACAGGATTTTGTAAGATCCATAGGCAAGCCTTGCAGGATTTTAACGTCTGAAAAGATAGAAAACAAAAATGAATTCAAAGGTAAGATATTAGATGTGCGAGAAGATGAAATTGAGATAAAAGGAAAAATAGGTGTATTTACCATACCAATATATGCTATAAAAAAGGCAAATTTAGAATTTGAACTATAATGAGGTAGACATGGCGTATTTGAACCTAAATTATGTTATAGAGCAGGTGGGAAAGGAAAAGGGAATACCAAAAAGCACCCTCACATCTGCCCTTGAAGAGGCAGTCCTTGCTGCATCAAAGAAGAAATTCGGCGCAAATCTTGATTTAGAGGCGAAGTATAATGAAGAGCTTGAAGAGATAGAGGTTTTTCAGTTTAAGACCGTTGTCGAAGAGGTTACAGATCCTGAAAGGGAGATAAGCCTTGAAGAGGCAAGACAGCAAGACCCTGAGTGTCTACCTGGTGATAAGATCGGTACAAAGATGGACACAAAAAAGCTCGGCAGGATAGCTGCTCAGACAGCTAAACAGGTAATTATGGAGAAGGTGAGAAACGCGGAGAGCGATGTCATATATGAGGAATACAAAAATAAAAAAGGCGAGGTTGTTACTGGTGTAATCCAGAGAGTAGAAAAGGGCTTTTATATAGTAAATCTTGGAAAGACAGAGGCAATATTATCGTTTAAAGAGACTATCCCGAATGAGGTCTTCAGGCAGAGGGAAAGGATAAAGGCCTACATTGTAGATGTGGAGAAGAGTCAGAAAAAAGGTTGTGCCATAACATTATCGAGGACACACCCTGGTTTTCTCATCAAACTATTTGAGCTTGAGGTTCCTGAGATACAGGAGGGCCTTATAAAGATACTCAATGCTGTGAGAGAACCAGGAGAGAGGGCAAAGATATCAGTCCATAGTGAAGACCTTGATGTTGACCCTATAGGGGCGTGTGTTGGTGTCAAGGGCTCAAGGGTTCAGGCTGTTGTCCAGGAATTACGGGGTGAAAAAATTGATATCATACCTTATAGCAAGGACCCTACAAAATTTGTATGTAATGCCCTTGCCCCTGCAAGGGTATCTAAGGTCTATATAAATGAAGAATCCCGTTCAATGGAGATTATTGTCCATGATGACCAATTATCTCTTGCCATTGGTAAAAAGGGTCAGAATGTGAGGCTTGCATCAAAACTGACAGGCTGGAGGATTGATATTAGCAGTGAATCAGAGGTAGAAAAATCATCGAAGAAGGTTATTGATGAGCTTGTTAGTACCCTAAAGATAAGCGATATACTTGCAAGGATACTTAACGAAGAATATCTCAGGGATATAAGGGATATTGCAAAACTAACAGTGGAGGAACTCAATAAGATTACCAGTATATCCATAGAAGACTGTGAACATATAATAAAAAACGCAAAGGCCGCTATTCAAGAGAATTCACAGACAGGTCAGAGACTGTCGGCTGAAAAAAAGACAGGGTTAGAGAATTTAGAAATGAAGCCAAAAGGATAAGCTATAGGAGGAGATTTTAGATAATATCATGGCAAAGATAAAATTAACAGCCATCAAAAGCAGTAAATTAACTGATGAGGAGCTCCTTAGCAGGTTTAAGGCAAAAAATATTAGCGCTAAGATTAAGGAAAAAAAGAAAGGGGAGCAACTTCAGGAAAAAACTGAAAAAGCCACATCTACTGGTGAAATAGTAATAGAAAAGAGGATATCATCCGGCATAATAAGACGTAGAATCCAGCCAACCCCTGAAAAGGAAAAAATAGAGGTAAAAGAAGAAAAGAAAGAGGTAAAAGAGAAGATCGAGGTTAAACCTGAGATAAAGCGAGAAGAGACAGGAACAATAATTATCGAGCCTGCAAAGGGTGATAAAGGCATAGAAAAAAGGACCATCCAGGCCATAAAGAAAGAGGATGAAAAACTTGCCCCTAAAATACAAGAACCTATCATAGAACAACCTATCATAGAAAAACCTGTAATAATTGAACCGAAGCCAGAGGAGATAATCAAAGAAAAAGAATTAGAGGTTGTAGAGGGAATCAAGATAGAACAGGCAATAGAGATTGAGGAGACAAAAAAGGAAGAAAAGGCATTAGAACTTGAAGCTGAGCAGCCTAAAGGTGATGTGGAGGCAATTGGTAAAGAAAAGAGTGAGGAGATTACAAAGGTCCTTGAAGAGCATTACAAACAGGAACTTGAAAAGGGTATTGCCTTAGGCGAAGAAGATGAAGGGAAAAAGAAAAAGAAGACAGAAAAGCTCCTGAAAAAGATAGAAGAACAGGAACAGGAGGAGATAAGGTTAAAGAAAAAAGGCATCGTCAAGAGAAAGGTAGTTATAAAGGAAGAAGAGTTATATACATTTAAGAGACAGAAGCCAAAGGTAGGTCAATTCAAAAAGGATAAAAAAGAAAAAAGAGAAGAAAAAAAGGAGGTAGAGGAGAAGATAGTTGAGATTAAACCTACCAAGAAGGTGATAAAGTTAAGAGATGAGATACAGGTAGGCGAGCTTGCAAAAAGGATGGGTGTTAAGGCCCAGGATGTAATAGCAAAACTTTTATCCCTTGGCGTTGTATCAACAATAAACCAGAATATAGACTTTGATACATCCTATCTCATTGCTACAGAATTCGGTTTTGAGGTAGAAAAGATTACTTCCATTGAAGAGGACTTCCTTGCCATGGAAGAGGGTCAGGAGGACAGCCCTGAAAAACTCAAACCAAGACCACCTGTGGTGACAATAATGGGGCATGTAGACCATGGTAAAACACTTTTGTTAGATACTATAAGGCATACTAATGTGGCAGAACGTGAGGCAGGTGGTATTACCCAGCATATAGGTGCATATGTAGTGAATGTAGACGGCAAGGATATAGTTTTTGTGGATACCCCTGGACATGAGGCCTTTACAGCCATGAGGGCAAGGGGTGCAAAGGTTACAGACATTGTAGTCCTTGTTGTGGCTGCTGATGATGGTGTTATGCCCCAGACAATAGAGGCAATAAACCATGCAAGGGCAGCAAATGTACCCATCATTGTGGCCATAAATAAGATAGATAAAGAAAATGCAAATGTTGACAGGGTTATAAAAGAACTATCCAATCATGGACTGATACCTGAAGAATGGGGTGGCTCTAATTTATTTGCAAAGATATCAGCAAAGAAGAAGATAGGTATTAAGGAGCTGCTTGAGCTTATAATCTTGCAGGCAGAGATGCTTGAGCTTAAGGCAAATCCGGATAAGCACGCAAGGGGTATTATCATAGAATCAGAGCTGGACAGGGGACATGGCCCTGTTGGAACTGTAATAATACAGGAAGGTACATTGAAGATCCAGGACCCATTTATTGCAGGACATATGTTTGGAAGGGTCAGGGCAATGATTGATGATAGGGGCAAAAGGATAAACAGCGCCCCACCGTCCACGCCTGTTCTTGTAGTTGGTTTTCAGGATGTACCTCATGCAGGTGACAGATTTATAGTAACAACAGAGGAAAGATATGCCAAGGAGCTTTCAAAATACAGACAGGAAAAGATAAGAGAGAGGGATGCTGCAAAAAGTCCAAGGACTACCCTTGAAGACCTCTATTCAAAGATGGGTGAATCAGATAAGGTTAACCTGAATTTAATCCTCAAGGGCGATGTTAGGGGTACAATAGATGCCATTGTTGAGGCCTTAAAAAAGATGTCTAATGAAAAGGTTGAGATACAGGTTGTCCATAGTGGTGTGGGTGCCATCACAGAGACAGATGTTAATCTTGCTATGGCAACAGGGGCTATAATCATAGGCTTCAATGTAAAGCCCATAAGCAAGGCTCAATCCCTGGCAGAACATGAAAAGATAGAGATCAGGACATACTCTATTATTTACGATATGATAGATGATATTAAAAAAGCAATGGAGGGAATGCTTGCACCAAAGATTGTGGAGACAGACATAGGAAAGGCAGAGGTAAGAAAGGTATTCACCATATCAAAAACAGGCAATATCGCTGGATGTTATGTCTTAGAGGGAAAGGTAACAAGGAACTCCTTTGCAAGGGTTAAAAGAAATGGAGATAGTGTATTTACAGGTAAGGTTGACTCCCTCAAGAGATTTAAAGATGATGTCAAAGAGGTGCAGTCAGGTTATGAATGCGGTATAGTCCTTGAGAATTTTAATGATATACATGAAGGGGATATTCTGGAGTTTTTTATCCAGGAAAAAGAGAGGCAGACCCTTGATGGGTAGTTATGATAGTTGGTATTTCAACCATTGAGATTTTTTTACCTGATAGCCAATCATTGAAAGATAAAAGACAGGCAGTGAAGAAGATTATAGAAAAAACAAGGGCGAAATTTAATATCTCCATAGCAGAGTTTAGCCAGAATAATCTTTGGCAGAGGGCAAAAATAGGTTTTTCTGTGGTGGGTGTGAATAAAGACCACATAGATATGGCTATTGACAATGTATATAACTATATCGAATCCCTTTATATCGGCAAGATTATCGATACAAGTTCTGAGATTATTGTGATGGGAAATGAGATATAGAAAACTCAGGGTGCAGGACCAGTTAAGGGAGGAGGTATCCCAGATACTCTTTATGGATATCAAAGACCCTGGTCTTGGTTTTGTAACAATCCTTGATGTAAGACTCACTGAAGATTTAAAGATTGCAAAGGTCTACTGTTCCATATATGGTGATGATGCTGAAAAGACAAAGACAATGGCAGCCCTGAACAGGTCAAAGGGTTATATAAGGTTTCTTTTAGGCCAGAGGGTAAAATTAAAATACACCCCTGATATATTTTTTATTTTAGATGATACATCTGAGAAGGCAGCAAGGATTGAGGAGATATTAAGAAGGGAAAGGGATGCTAAAACAGATTAAAGATAGAGTCGAGGGAGGCAAAAGGTTTCTTATAACAACCCATATAGATCTTGATGGTGATGCTGTCGGGTCATGCTTTTCACTATACTGGGCCCTTATTTCACAAAAAAAGGATGCGTATGTCTATTTAAAAGACATGATACCTTATAAATATCGATTTCTACCAGGGCCAAAAGAGCCAAGATACCTTTTAAATACCATGCCAGAGGATAGGTTTGATACGGTCTTTGTCCTTGACTGTGGTGATTTCCATAGGGTTGGGAAGGGTTATGAAAATCTAAAGAATAATGGTTTTATAGTGAATATAGACCATCACAGCACAAACAGCAGTTTCGGGAATCTTAATCTCATCGATGAAGATGCGTCATCTACAGCAGAGATACTCTATGACCTATTCAGATACCTTGGTATAGATATATCTTATGAAATGGCTATAAACATATACACAGCCATATTAACAGATACAGGTTCATTCAGGTATGACAACACTACACCTAAGGCCTTTTCAATATGCGGACATCTAACAAGGATAGGTGTAAGACCCTCATCTATAGCAACAATGGTCTATGAGAGCCATCCAAAAGAGAGATTTATTCTCCTTGGCAAGACATTAAATACCCTTGAGACATATAAAGACGGTAAGATAGTGATAGCCCATATAACAAGTGATATGTTCTATGATTCTAAAGCCCTGGAGGAGTTTACAGATGGTTTTGTAGAATATATCAAGGAGATTGATGGGATAGATATAGCCATACTAATAAGACAGATAGAAAACAGCAGATACAAGCTGAGTATGAGGTCAAAGGGCGAGGTAGATGTGGCAAGCATATGCAGAGCTTTTGGTGGTGGCGGCCACAAAAAGGCTGCAGGCTGCTATATAAATGGCGATATAGAAACAGTAAAAAGAAGGGTATTAGAGGCAATAGAGGGATAGATGAACGGTTTTCTTATAGTTGATAAAAGCCCGGGGATATCTTCATATGATGTGATCAGGAGATTAAAGAAGGTATCAAGGTTTAAAAAGATAGGATATATAGGTACCCTCGATAAGAATGCTACAGGTGTACTTCCAATAGCCATAAATGAAGGTGTAAAATTGATACCCCTACTCGAGGATTATGAAAAGGTGTATGATGCAAGGTTTCTCCTCGGTGTCCAGACAGATACCTATGATATCGAGGGTCAGGTGCTTTCAAAAAAAGATGTGTCTGAATATGGGAAAGATGAGATAGAGGCCCACTTAAAGACCTTTATAGGTGATATAGTCCAGAAAGTGCCTGTTTTTTCATCAAAAAAGGTGCACAGGAAACCCCTTTATAAGCTGGCAAGAAAAGGCGTACAGGTAGAGACACCGGAGAAGAATGTTCGTATATACAATATTATCCTTAAGGACTATACACATCCCTACATAGATATAGAGGTAACATGTTCAAAGGGGACCTATATAAGGTCACTGGCCAATGATTTTGGAAACCTCCTTGGGTGTGGAGCGACCCTTTTTTCTCTTAAAAGGACAAAACATGGTGAATTTACATACGAGATGAGCGTAAATGTAGATGATATAAAAAGTGAATATGACCTTGCAGGGAAGCTTATACCCATTGAGGATATATTGCCCAATATGAACAAGATTACAATTGATACCCCCTTTGAGAGATTTTTAAGACAGGGTATGCCTGTCCCTATTATGGGAAACACAGGTATAAAAAAGAATGATGAATTTGTGAAACTCTTCAACAAAAAAGGTGAGTTTTTAGCCATAGGCTATACTGACATAAAGACAAATACAATAAAAGTAAAAAGACTTATAAACAATTAAGGAGGGAGAGATGGCACTTACTTCAGACCAAAAAAGGAAGATAATAGAGGAATTCAGGACACACGAGAAGGATACAGGTTCCCCTGAGGTTCAGATTGCTATCCTTACAGAGCGTATAAGGTCATTGACAGAACATTTCAAAAAGTTCTCGAAGGACCATAACTCAAGGAGAGGCCTCCTTGTCCTCGTAGGGACTCGAAGGAGACTCTTGGGATACCTGAAAGAAAAAAACATTGAGAGATACAAAAAGGTTATTGAGAAGCTGGGATTGAGAAAATAAAAGTCTGACTGGAGTCAAAAGATGGAAGAGATTATTAAGATAGATTATGCTGGTAGGGAATTGACTATCAGCACAGGGTCTATCGCAAAACAGGCAAATGGTAGTGTTGTTGTAAGGTATGCAGATACAGTTGTCCTTGTAACTGCCGTAATGGATAAGAAGCAATCAGACAGGGATTTTTTACCCCTGGTAGTAAACTATCAGGAGATGTCCTATGCTGCTGGAAAATTCCCTGGTGGTTTTTTTAAGAGGGAGGGCAAACCCTCAGACAGGGAGATACTTATGTCCCGTCTCATAGACAGACCCTTGAGGCCTCTATTTCCAAAGGGGTTCAATAATGAGGTTCAGATAATAGCAACTGTCTTATCTGCAGACCAGGAGAATGACCCTGCCATAATGGGTATACTCGGTGCATCCTGCGCCCTTTTAATATCCGAGATACCTTTTGATGAACCCATGGCAGGGGTCAAGATAGGTAGAAAGAATGGTAAGTTTATAATCAATCCCTCTACTGGAGATCTAGAGGAGAGCGACCTTGACATAGTGATGACAGGCACAAAAGATGCAATCATTATGGTTGAAGGCTCTGCCAAATTTATAACCGGTGATGATCTAATAGAGGCTATACAGTTCGGTCACCAACACATTATGCCTCTAATTGAATGTCAAAATAGATTAAGGGAGACAGCAGGGAAAGAGAAATGGATCTATGAAAAAATGGATGAACAGGCTGAAATAAAGGCCCAGATAGGACAAAAGATAAAGGAGGATATAAAAGAGGCATTGACCCTGCCATCAAAGACCATGAGGACAGAAAGGCTAAATAGCATATACAGTGCCATAACAAAAGAATACCCTGACTTGAATGAGGCAATAATCAAGACTTGTTTTGAAGATACTACAAGACATATAATGAGGCAACAACTTATCTCAAAGGGCACGAGGATAGATGGTAGAAGAAGCGATGAGATAAGGAATATAACATGTGAGGTGGGTATACTCCCCAGGACACATGGTTCTGCACTATTTACAAGGGGTGAGACCCAGGCCCTTGCAGTAACAACTATTGGTACATCAGAGGATGAACAAAAGGTGGAATCACTCCACGAGGGAGAGACATTTAAGACCTTTATGCTTCACTATAATTTCCCTCCATTTTCTGTAGGCGAGATAGCCATGCTCAGGGGACCGTCCAGGAGAGAGATAGGTCATGGTAACCTTGCAGAGAGGGCATTATCACCTGTTTTACCCTCCAAGAGTGAATTTCCCTATACAATAAGGATTGTTTCAGAGATCCTTGAGTCAAATGGTTCATCATCTATGGCTACTGTATGTAGTGGGTGTCTCTCTCTTATGGATGCTGGGGTACCAATAAAAGATACTGTGGCAGGCATTGCAATGGGTCTTGTAAAAGAAGGAGAACATGAGATTGTCCTTTCAGATATAATAGGTGATGAAGACCATATGGGAGATATGGACTTTAAGATCGCAGGGACAAAAGATGGCATCACTGCTGTCCAGATGGATATAAAGGTCAAGGGGATAACAAAGGAGATAATGTCAAGGGCAGTTGCCCAAGCACAAAACGGCATTACCCATATACTGGATATAATGCATAAGACCATAAGCAAACCAAGAGATTCCCTATCACCATATGCACCAAGGATATTTACCATTCGTATAAATCCTGACAGGATAAGGGATGTAATAGGCCCTGGAGGCAAGGTTATAAAGGGCATAATAGAACAGACAGGTGTCAAGATAGATATAGAGGATTCGGGTATTGTAAATATAGCGTCCAATGATGAGGCCTCTGCCAATGAGGCAATAAAGATAATAAAACAACTCACAAAAGAGGTAGAGGTGGGTGATGTATATCTTGGAAAGGTGAAGAAGATATTAGATTCCGGTGTGATAGTAGATATTATGCCCAATGTGGACGGCTTTATCCATGTAAGTCAGCTTGCCGAAGGTTATGTTAAGAAGGCATCTGATGTGGTAAAGGAAAAAGAAGAAATCCTTGTAAAGGTCATTGAGGTTGAACCCAGCGGCAGGATAAGGCTATCAAGAAAGGCACTTTTGAATGATCAGCAGGGAAAAAAAAATAGATAGAATGTATGTATAGGAAGACTATCCTTGATAATGGGATTACCATTGTTACAGAATCTATACCTTATTTTTCATCTGTCTCCATAGGTCTATGGTGGAAGACAGGAAGCAGGTATGAAGACGAGTGGAATAATGGGATATCCCACTTTATAGAGCATATGCTCTTCAAAGGCACACACAAGAGAACAGCATACGATATAGCCAGGGAGATAGATGCAAGGGGTGGTATAATCAATGCCTTTACAGGTAAAGAATACTCGTGCCTCTATGTAAAGGTTCTCAGAAAAGACATGGACATGGCCATTGACATCCTATCTGATATGCATCAAGACCCACTGTTTATGGATGAGGATATAGAAAAAGAGAGGTATGTTATAGCCCAGGAGATAAAGATGGTAGAGGATAGCCCTGAGGAATATATTTACGATATATTCAATGCATACTATTTCAAAGGACATCCCCTTGGTATGACCATACTTGGAAGGCAGGAGAATATAGAGAGATTTTCAAGACCTATGCTCATGGAGCATTATAAGAAACACTATGCCACAAAGAGGCTGATCATAACCGCAACAGGCAGGGTAGACCATAATGTCTTTGTGGAAAAGATAAGGAAGGCCTTTGAAGGCTGCTGGTCATTGGATGGGGACAGCATCTCAATAACAGCACCTTTACCTAAAAAGACAATAAATTTTTTTGAAAGGGACCTGGAGCATACCTATCTATGCATAGGCACAAAAGGTGTAAGTCAGGTGGATGAGAGGCGTTACCCCCTTTATGTATTAAATGCCATAATGGGCGGTAGCACAAGCTCCCATCTCTTCCAGGAGATAAGAGAGAAAAGGGGTCTTGTCTATAATATCTATTCATATGTGAACTGCTATATGGATACAGGTACCTATGGTATATCCACATCAACATCTGAGGAATCTATCCTTGAGGTCATAGGGCTCTTGAAGGACGAGATCTTGAGGATAAGAAAAGAGGGGATAACAGACAATGAACTCCAGTTCTCCAAAGACCATATAAAAGGTAATCTCTTCATGTCCCTTGAGAGTTCAGAGGCAAGGATGGGCAGGCTTGCAAAGAACGAGATATACTTTGGAGATTATATACCTTTAAAGGACACATTACGGGAGATCGACAGGATAGAGAAAAGGGATGTGAACGAACTTGTAGAGATGATCTTCCATGATATGAACAGCATATCCCTTACAGTCCTGGGAAAGGCAGACATTAAGGCGATCGAGGCCATATGGAAGAATTAGTTGTGGAGATCACAAAAAAAGAAGGGGCAAATCTGCCTCTATATGGGACAGAACTATCTTCTGGGATGGATCTCTTTGCCTTTGTAAATGAGCCTGTCATATTAAGACCTATGGAAAGGGCTTTGATACCCACAGGGATATATATGGGTATACCAGAGGGTTATGAGGCAGAGATACGGCCAAGAAGTGGCCTTGCCTTCAAGTTTGGCATTACAGTATTAAATACACCCGGAACTATAGACAGTGATTATAGAGGAGAGATCAAGGTCCTCCTTATAAACCTTGGAAACGAGCCTTTTGTTGTGAACAACGGAGACAGGATCGCCCAGATTATTTTCAAAAGCATTGTTAGGGCTAACCTTCATGTTGTTGCCAGTCTGCCTGAGACATCAAGGGGTCAGGGTGGATTTGGGTCAACAGGTATATAGGGGATGAATGAACCTTTACCAAGGACTTGATATCTTTATCAGCTACATGACTGCTGAGAGGGGCGCATCACCCCATACAATAGATGCATACAATAGAGACATAATGGAGTTCTTGGGATTCCTCGATTCAAACTCAATCACCATGCCCACCAGATTAGATATAGAGGCCTTTATAGGATTTCTCAGGGAAAAAGGAAAAAAAACAAGGAGTGTCCTAAGGGTTATATCTGCCTTGAGGGGTTATTTTAATTTCCTTGTCCTCGAAGGCGTCATCCGTGAAAGCCCCCTTGAGGATATAGAGGTTCCCAGATTTAAAGCTCCCATACCAGAGGTCTTGAGCGAGGAGGAGATATTAGAACTTTTAAAGGTTTCAGGAGAGGGCAGGTCATCCTTAAGAGACAGGACAATGTTAGAGCTCATGTATGCCACAGGTTTGAGGGTATCTGAGCTTATTCAGCTAAAAAAGAGTGATATAAACCTTGAAGGGGGTTTTTTAATAGCCTCTGGAAAGAGGTCAAAGGAGAGGATAGTGCCTATTGGTTCATACTCAAAGGAGGCAATAAAACAATACCTGGAGAAAGAGAAACCAAGGGGGGCATATCTTTTTCCTAATAAAAGGGGCAACAGGCTGTCAAGACAGGCTGTATGGAAGATAATAAGAAAATATGCAAAAAAGATTGATAGGACACATATCTCACCCCATACAATTAGGCATACCTTTGCAACCCATCTGTTAGAGGGCGGGGCAGACCTAAGGTCTGTTCAGATATTGCTTGGCCACGAGGATATATCAACAACCCAGATCTATACCCATGTGGACAGAAGGAGGCTCAAGGAGATACACAAAAAATACCATCCCAGGGGTTGATGTTTATGAAGGTCATTACATCCCACAATAACGCAGACTTTGATTCCCTGTCCTCAATGATTGCTGCAAAAAAATTATACCCTGATGCTGTCCTTGTATTTCCTGGTTCACAGGAGAAGACATTAAGGGATTTCCTTATCCACTCCACCCTGTATATCTTCGATATAGAGAAGACAAAGAATATTGACTGCAGATCAATAGATACCCTGATAATAGTCGACACAAGACAGAAATCAAGGATAGGGGATTTTGCAAAGATACTGGATAAGAAGGATTTAAAGATACATATATTTGACCATCATCCTGACTCATCGGATGATATAAAAGGTGATGTGGAGTATATAAGAAAGACAGGTGCCACTGCCACCATACTGATATCCATGATAAAAGATAAAGGGATTAAGATAACACCTGAAGAGGCAACTGTGATGATGCTGGGTATATATGAGGAGACAGGTTGCTTTCTATTTCCATCTACAACCATTGATGACTTTAATGCTGCATCTTTTTTGCTATCTCAGGGGGCGAATGTAAATCTTGTGGCGGATCTACTGGTAAAAGAGGTAACGCCTGAACAGGTATTCCTCTTAAATGAACTTATAGACAATGCTTCAGTATTGAATGTCAACGGCATAGATATAATAATAACAGAGGCAAGCATAGAGAGGTATGTAGGAGACCTTGCAGTGGTTGTCCATAAATACAGGGATATGGAGAACTTAAATGCTATCTTCGCCTTATTCAGGCTCGAAGACAGGGTCTATATAATAGGCAGGAGCAGGATACCTGAGGTCGATGTGGGTTATATACTATCTCTGATGGGCGGTGGAGGTCACAAAGAGGCAGCATCGTGCACAATAAAAGACATGACAATGCACGAGGCAAAGGACAGGCTTTTAGAGCATCTCAGGTATAATGTAAAACCCCTATATACTGCCAAGGATATTATGTTCTTTCCTGTAAAGTCTGTAGATGCCGATGCACCCATAAGCGAGGCAAAGAGCACGATGGTGAAATACAATATAAATGCCCTGCCAGTTTTAATGAACGAGAAGGTGGTAGGGGTTATAACAAGACAGATTGTGGAGAAGGCGGTCTTCCACAGGCTTGAGAACATACCTGTCAAGGAGTATATGTCCACAGAGTCAGCATTTGCAAGGCCTGATGACTCTGTTGAGAAGGTGAAGGATATGCTCATAGGGAGCAACCAGAGGTTTGTCCCTGTTGTGGAAAATGGAAGACTCGTAGGTGCCATAACAAGGACAGACCTCTTGCGGGTCCTCGAGGATGAGGTAACAAAGACTGTCATGAATAAGCTCGAGGCCCATGAACTCTATGCCAAGAAGAAGAATGTGAAAAACCTCATGAAAGAGAGGCTCGATAGAGATACTCTTTCAAAATTGATAGATATAGGAAGCCTTGCCGATGAGATGGGTTATCACGCATATCTTGTAGGTGGTTTTGTAAGGGATCTTCTCCTCAGGATTTACAATAATGACATCGACATTGTGATAGAGGGCGATGGCCTCAAGTTTGCCAATGAACTCTCCAAAAGATATGATGCAAAGGTAAGACAGCATCAGGAGTTTGAGACAGCAAAGGTTTTATACAGGGATGGTTTTAAAATAGACATTGCAACAGCGAGACTGGAGTACTATAAGTCCCCTGCTGCATTACCCACTGTGGAACATAGCTCCCTGAAACTGGACCTCCAGAGGAGGGATTTTACAATAAATACCCTTGCCATATCCTTAAATAAAAATACCTTCGGACACCTCATAGATTTTTTTGGAGCCCAGAGGGATATAAAAGAGAGGGTCATCAGGGTTCTCCATAGCTTAAGCTTTGTTGAAGACCCAACAAGGGTCTTCAGGGCCATAAGATTTGAACATAGATTTGATTTCCAGATAGGTAGACATACATTGAATC
>JAOAHW010000206.1 GCA_026415015.1 Syntrophorhabdaceae bacterium | reverse complement strand
GAGATGTGTATAAGAGACAGCATATACCCTGTCCTTAATACCCTCTTCCTTGAAAGACCTTTCAGTTAAATCCACTATGAGAATCTTATTGAAAAAACCCTTCATCTTCCTTCCATCCCTCTTGAATTATAGATTTATTGAGTGCGCCTCTATGGTAACCTAACCTTCATATGAAAGGCACAGCAGCAAAAGACTACATATTGTAACATTCAAAGAGGATAAAACCAACAATTTTAAGAATAGAGGCCTTCAAAAAATCTCTTGTTATAGGTCATGGACCCGCTGCATTGACATAAGGCCTTTACAAATTTTCATAGAGGTCTTATATTGAGAAGAGTTAAAAAAAGGAGAAAAACATGTATGAACAAGGCGTTATAAGACCACCGAGCGAGGCATCAAGCCTATTGGTCAGGGTAACAAGGAACTGCCCCTGGAATCAATGTCTTTTCTGTCCTGCCTATAAAGGTACAAAGTTCTCAAGAAGGACAGTGGAAGAGGTAAAAAAGGACATAGATGCCATGGCAGAGGAATATAGGGGTTATACAATAAGGACTGCCTTTCTCCAGGATGGGGACACCCTTGTATTAAAGACAGAGGATGTCCTGGAGATATTGAGGTATCTGAAAGAGAAATTCCCATCCATCGAGAGGATAACATCCTATGCAAGGGCACCAACATTGAGGAGGAGGACTGTAGAGGAGCTTAAAAAGCTCAAGGAGGCAGGCCTTACCAGGATCCATGTGGGTTTAGAGAGTGGCTCAGCCACTATCCTCAAGATGGTGAAAAAAGGCATAACCCCTGAGGATATTGTAACAGGGGGCAGGCATGTTAAAGAGGCAGGTATGGAGCTGTCTGAGTATATTATGCCAGGTATTGGAGGCAAGACCTTGAGCGAGGAGAATGCAGTGGAGACAGCAAGGCTCCTAAACCAGATAGAACCTGATTTTATAAGAGTTCGTACCTTTGCCATGCACCCCATGTCACCTATGCAGAAGATGGTGAAAGAGGGCACCTTTGTCCCCATGACAGACGAAGAGATTGTCAGAGAGATAAGGATGCTTGTGGCAAATCTCAATGAGATGCACAGCTATTTCTCCTGCGGGGATTTCAGCCTAAATCTCCTCATGCATTTAGATGGCTGGCTTGATGAGAAAAAAGACTATATGCTAAAGGAGTTAGATGCCTTCCTATCCCTTACAAAAAGACAAAAACAGGCATATTCACTTATCAGGCGCTCATCATACATGAACTACCCTGTAAGTATTGTCCTTGATAAAGGGGTCATGGAGAGGATTGAGCCTGAGATAGAAAGGATAGAAAAGGCAGGGGAAGGTGCTTTTGACAGATACATCTGGGAGCTTATGTCTTACCAGCTACCCCAGCCCCAGACAGATAACTGGCAGTAATAACTAACAACGCTATTTTACAGCCTTCTCGGATATGCTGCAATGACAATTACAAAGGTCTCTTCATCTTTTGTATTGTGGAGGCTATGGGGTTCTCCGGCAGGGATCCATATGGCATCCCACTCCTTTACCTCCTGTCTCTCTTCACCCACCTGCATAATACCGCCGCCTTTTACAATAAGGTATATCTCTTCCACCTCATCTATGTGCTCTTCAATGGTATTACCAGAGGGGAGTATGGCATAGGCAAGAAACTCCATGCTCTTTAAAAATTGGCTTGTCATCACCATCCTTGCCACAGCGCCGTAATGGGCAATATATGTGGTCTTTAATACCTCGGGGTCATTGAAATTCCTTACAATCATATCCTGTCCTTATATTATTGTCTGTTAAATGTTCTTTTTTTTGCTCTTTACAAAATGGGCAGATAGGTATCTATCTCGTATTTTGATACATGGGTCCTGAACCTGTCCCATTCTATCTTCTTGTTTTCAATGAGCTTCTCAAATACGTGGTCTCCCAGGGTATCCCTTATGAGTTCGCTTTTCTCTGCACATTCTATGGCCTCAAATAGGCTTCCTGGCAGAGAATCTATCTTCAAATCCCTCCTTTTCTCTGGGGACATCTCATATACATCCTCCTCTATGGCTTCAGGAAGGGGGTATCTGTTCTTTATACCTTCCAGGCCTGCCCTTAACATGGCAGAAAAGGCAAGGTAGGGGTTACAGGCAGGGTCAGGGCTCCTGTATTCTGCCCTTGTGGCCTTTTCTTTCCCAGGTTTATAAAGTGGAACCCTCACAAGGGT
>JAOAHW010000192.1 GCA_026415015.1 Syntrophorhabdaceae bacterium | reverse complement strand
GATGTAGACTATATAGAGGGTCTATCACCTGCCATAAGTATTGAACAGAAGACCCTCAGTAAAAACCCGAGGAGTACAGTAGGAACAGTCACAGAGATATATGATTACCTGAGGCTCTTATTTGCCAGGATAGGCCATGTTTATTGCTATGGATGCGGAAAGGAGATAAAAAGCCAGCATGCACCCCAGATTGTTGATAACATAATGTCTTTTGGGCCTGACACCATGCTTACTATACTTGCACCGATAGTAAGGGGTAGAAAAGGTGAATACAAAAAAGATTTAGATGAACTCAGGAAGCAGGGGTTTACAAAGATAATGGTAAACGGTAAGGTATTTGACCTCTCGGATGATATAACCCTTGATAAGAACAAGAAGCATGAGATTGATGTCATAATAGACAGGATAAAGATAAGAGATGGAGTTGAAAGAAGGCTTTTTGAGGCAGTAGAACTGGCTTTACAGAAGGCAGACGGCATAGTCAAGATAGATGTTGAAGGGAAGGGTCAGACTATATTCAGTGAGAGGTTTGCCTGCCCTGATTGTGGTATAAGCTATCCTGAGATAACACCGAGGATGTTTTCTTTTAATAATCCCTATGGTGCCTGCCCTACATGTTATGGATTAGGCGTGAAGGAGTATTTTGACCCTGACCTTATAGTACCAAATCATGACCTCTCTCTGAGGGAGGGTGCTGTAATACCCTGGGGTGAAAAGAATCCCGTGCTTTTCCTCCCTTTTCTTGAAGGTTTTGTAAAACACTACAGGATTGACATAAGACAGCCCTTCAGGGAGCTACCTAAACATGTCCAGGATGCCATTATATACGGCACCAATGGAGAGGAGATAGAGTTTTATTATGATAGGGGATTTCAAAGAGATGTTGTTAAAAGGCCCTATGAAGGTGTGATAAGGGAATTGGAGAGGGATTATAAAAGTGCCAGTGTCTATGAAAAAGATAGGTATGAAAGGTTTATAAACCTCATACCATGTCCTGCCTGTAATGGTGCAAGGCTTAAAAAAGAGGTATTATGGGTCAAAATAAACGGCATGAATATAAATGACATATCCTCAATGACCATTGCCAAGTGCATTGATTTTTTTAGGGATATTGAATTGAGCAGCAAGGAAAAGGAGATAGCAAGGGTCATACTGAAAGAGATAAACTCAAGGCTTAAATTTTTAATAGATGTGGGGCTTGATTATATAACCTTAAGCAGGAATTCTTCTACTCTTTCATCAGGGGAGTCGCAGCGTATAAGGCTTGCCACACAGATAGGTTCAGGTCTTACAGGTGTACTGTACGTCCTTGATGAGCCAAGCATTGGACTCCACCAGAGGGACAATGAGAGGCTACTTGCTACCTTAAGGAGACTAAGAGATATAGATAATACTGTAATAGTCGTTGAGCATGACCATGATGCAATAGTCTCAGCAGATTATGTTGTTGACCTTGGGCCTGGGGCTGGTGAGAATGGGGGAAGGCTTGTCTTTCAAGGAACCCCTGATGAACTATCCCGACACCCTGATTCAATAACAGGTTTGTATATATCAGGAAGGGAAGAGATAGAACTACCTGAGAGAAGAAGAAAACCAAAGGGCTTTATACAAATAAAAGGGGCAAGGATAAATAACCTGAAAAATATTAATGTAGGTATACCACTGGGTGTATTGACCGTGATAACTGGGGTTTCAGGTTCAGGTAAGAGCTCCCTTATAGTGGATACCCTTTATCCCCTTCTCAAACAAAAACTATACAGGTCAAAAGACAGGGCAGGAGAGGTGGACAGGATAGATGGTTTTGAGGCCATAGACAGTGTTATAGATATAGACCAGTCACCTATCGGTAGAACACCCAGGTCAAACCCTGCCACATATACAGGGGTATTTACATTTATAAGAGAGCTTTTTGCAAAGCTACCTGAATCGAGGATAAGGGGATATAAAGAGGGCAGATTCAGTTTCAATGTTAAAGGTGGCAGGTGTGAGACATGTGCAGGTGAAGGTTTTGTAAAGATTGAGATGCAGTTTCTCCCTGATGTCTATATAGTGTGCGATGTATGTAAAGGCAAAAGATATAACAGGGATACCCTTGAGGTCAAATATAAGGGCAAGAGTATAGCAGATGTCCTTGATATGACAGTAACACAGGCAACAGAATTTTTTGATTCCATACCCCATATAAAAAACAAATTAAGGGTTTTAAATGATGTGGGTCTTGGTTATATAAGGTTAGGACAGGCAGCCACCACACTTTCAGGGGGCGAGGCACAGAGGATAAAACTCTCAAGGGAGCTTTCCAAGAGGGAGACCGGAAAGACCCTCTACATACTCGATGAACCAACAACAGGGCTACACTTTGCAGATATAAAAAAGCTCCTCAATGTTCTTTTTGAGCTTGTTGAAAGGGGTAACACAGTAGTTGTTATAGAACACAATATGGATGTTATAAAATGTGCTGATTATATCATTGATTTAGGCCCAGAGGGTGGTGAAAGTGGAGGCAATATAGTTGCAGAAGGGACACCAGAGGATATAGTATCATGCAAGGAGAGCCATACAGGGAGGTTCCTGAAGAAATATATTTCAAGGAATTAATGAAAGAGGAATCTTGAGAGGTCTTTAAAAGAAATTATAAAGAATAAAAAATGTGTTAAAGGTGCATATATTTGGGTTTTGAAAAAAGATAAAGAGGGATTGGGATGAACATAGTCAATGTAGATAAAGAATCAAGATTCAAAAAGGTCATAGTTATACCTGCAAGGTATGCTTCCACAAGGCTTCCAGGTAAACCTTTGATAGAGATAAAAGGAAAGTCCTTAATCCAGAGGGTCTTTGAGGTAGCCCAGGGGTCTCAACTCAAGGATGCTGTTTATATAGCCACAGATGATGAAAAGATAAAGGAAAGGGCATTATCCTTTGGTGCAGAGGTTATAATGACAGGCAGTGACTGTTCAAGCGGGACTGAAAGGGTCTATGAGGCATTAAAGGAAAAACAGGCTGACCTGATAGTAAACCTTCAAGGCGATGAGCCTTTTATGAGACCCGAGATGATAGATATGCTTTTTGCTGATATGGATAGGAATGGGCATTATATGGCCACACTATGCTCCCTTATAAAAGATGAGAGAGAATACCACGAACCTGATACAGTAAAGGTGGTGCTCGATAGACATGGTTTTGCCCTTTATTTTTCACGGTCCCCTATCCCTTATCTGAGAAATAGGTCTGGTTTACAGGATCCTGTGTATAAACATATCGGTATCTACGGTTACACAAAGGATTTTCTCTTTAGATATATCAAAATGGAAAGGGGTGTACTTGAGGAGGCAGAGTCGCTGGAGCAGTTGAGGGTCCTGGAAAATGGTTATAGAATCAAAGTACTGGTGACAGAATATGAGGGTTTCGGGATTGATACAGAGGCTGACCTTAAGCGGGCAGAGGAATTTTTAAACAGACAGGCGGTGAAATAATGGTCCACTCAGATTCAATAAAACTAAATACAAAGGGTTTCAGTGATACCATTGACATAACAGGGAAGGTGGAAAAGATTGTGAAAGACTCGAGCATTAAAAATGGTATTGTTACTGTTTTCTGTCCAGGCTCCACAGGAACCATAACTACTATTGAATTTGAGTCAGGTGTTATAAGGGACCTACAGAATGTTCTTGAAAAAATTGTCCCTTCCAATGCCCCCTATGAGCATGACTACCGATGGAGGGACGGTAATGGTTTCTCTCATGTGAGGGCAGCGCTCATGAAACCATCACTTACAATCCCTATTGTAGATGGCAGTATGACCCTCGGGACATGGCAGCAGATAGTCTTTATAGATTTTGACAACAGAGGCCGATATAGAAGTATAATAGTCCATATAATAGGCGAGTAGATGTAGACTATAGACTAAAGACTATAGACTATAGACTATAGACTATAGACTATAGACTATAGACT
>JAOAHW010000158.1 GCA_026415015.1 Syntrophorhabdaceae bacterium | reverse complement strand
ACAGCCCCTCTACCTATCATCTCCTTGAGGATATCATTTTGCGGTGTGGCTGATATAACCTTTGGGTCATATCCATATTTCTCTGCCACTGCCTGATACATGGCAAGCATAATAGATGCCACGGCATTTATTGTGAGACCGCTCCCTATCTTATCAAGCCGTATATCCTTGAAGGCTATCTCAAAGTCCCTTAAGGTATCTACTGCCATACCAACCCTGCCCACCTCACCCTCAGCCATCTCATCATCTGAGTCATATCCCATCTGAGTAGGGAGGTCAAAGGCAACGTTTAAGCCTGTCTGTCCATGGGAGATCATGAGCTTGAACCTCTCGTTGGTCTCCTGGGGTGTACCAAAACCTGTATACTGCCTTGTAGTCCATGCCCTCGAGCGATACCCTAATGGATGTATGCCCCTTGTATATGGATACTGTCCCGGGTCTGCTAGGTCTTTTTCATATTCAAAACCTATCTCAGCGAGGTCTTTTGGTGAATAGGATGGTTTTACGTGTATCCCTGATTCATATATGACATCAATAATCTGGTCTTTATCATCCTTAATGTATCGAGCTACAGCCATATATCCTCCTTATGCCTTTTGAGCTTTGCTTTTTATAAATTCAATGGTCTCTTGAAGAGGTGTACCACCAGGGAAGATACCACCTACTCCAAGCTCTTTTAGTTTAGGTATATCCATTGAGGGTATGACCCCTCCCACAAATACCATCTTATCTGTTATTCCTTTTTCCTTTAGTTTATTCATAAGTTTTTGCGTTATGGGGATATGGGCACCTGTCATAATGGAGAGTCCTATGAAATCCACATCCTCCTGGATGGCAATATTAATTATCTGGTCGATCCTTTTATGGAGCCCTGAGTAGATCACCTCCATGCCCGCCTCTTTTAATGCCTGGGCAACAACCTTTGCCCCCCTGTCATGACCATCAAGTCCTGGCTTTGCTATCAGAATTTTTATCCTCTTTTTGTCATCTGCCATAAAATCCTCCAAAAATGCTCTTTTATCTTATGCGCAAAGGCAACTATTTTTTTAGAGATTCCCTTGCTATAACCGTCTTCAATATCTCTGATGTACCACCGCCAAAGAGCAGAAACCTGGCATCACGAAAATACCTCTCTACAGGATACTCATTTGCTATCCCATAGGAACCGTATATCCTTGTTACCTGGTCCACCACAAAACTCGCTGTCTCTGTAGAATAGAGCTTTGCCATGGCAGCCTCTTTTACTGCTGATTCTTTATGGTCTTTAAGCCATGCAGCATAATAGGTAAGAAGCCATGCGCTCTTTATCCTTGTTTCCATCTCTGCAATCTTTTCCTGGATCAACTGGAAATTCCCTATCTGCTTACCAAATGCCTCTCTTTGCCTTGAATACTCTTTGCCTGCCTCAAATGCAGCCCTTGCAAGACCAATCCCAAGCCCTGCGATCATGACCCTTATCTCGCTTAAGATGGATTCGAGGTACTGGGCGCCCTTACCTTCTTCACCCAAAAGATTGGAGGCGGGGATATGGCATTCATCGAATATAAGCTCACCTGTTATCGAGCCCCTCGCAGACATCTTTTCTATCTTCTGGCCTACGTAGAACCCTGGTGTCCCTTTCTCAACAAGGAAGAATGCAAGGCCATTTAGGCGTTTTGAGGGTTCAACTGTTGCCACCACAGTAACAAAATCCGCCACCTCTGCATTGGTTATCCAGAGCTTTCTCCCTTTTAATATATATTCATCCCCTTTTTTTATTGCCCTTGTCTTTATTGCTCCTAAGTCAGAGCCACAATCAGGCTCAGTAAAGGCTATTGTCCCTATCTTCTCACCCCGAATGGCAGGGAGCAGCACCCTCTCTTTTATATCACTGTTTCCAAAACGGAAGAGAAAATCAGTGCCCATGAGGCATTGCATGGTGGCTATGGCTGCAAAAGATACAGATATACTTGCCAGTTCTTCGGCAAATATTGTGAATGTTGTGCAGTCTGCACCCATGCCGCCTATTTCTTGAGGGTATCTAATGCCGTAATAACCCAGATTACCTATTTTTTTGAATATCTCATGGGGAAAGGCGTCCTCGTGGTCTATTGTGGCTGCATGAGGCGCTACAACCTCGTTCAAGGTCTTCTTGAATTGCTCCCTAAAAAAGACCTGCTCTCTTGAAAAGCTAAAATCCATAAAAATTTCCTTTTATTATGGGTCAGTCAGGGAGTATGATACCTGCTGCCTGTGATACAGCGCTATATATGTCTATTTCCCTGTTCTCAACCATATCCACTATGCCTTTAATCTCATTCCTATCTATCCATTTTTTCATTGCCCTAACCCATAATTCTTCTTTGAGAAATAGAAACATGAGTTTTCTGAGTTTTTGAGCCCTATATTCTCCCTTGGGGTTGTTTTTTTTGAGGTATTCCAGATGTGACCCCAAAGCGTCTATAATCCTGTCTATTCCTTCACCCCTTTGTGCCTGAGCCAAAATAACAGGGACCTGCCAGTCCTTTTTTTCATAGTTAATATGGCTTGCTATATCCTTTGCTGCCTCTTCTGCCCCTGGCATATCAGATTTATTTATAACAATTATATCGCCAATCTCAATAATCCCTGCCTTCATAAGCTGGACATCATCACCGTAATCAGGGGTAAAGACAGTGATAACAGTATCGCAGACCGATGATATCTGCAACTCTGTCTGACCTACACCCACACTCTCTATTATTATTAAATCCTTCCCAAGGCCCTCTAGGACATATAAAGCGCCCATTGTTGCCTTTGCTATCCCGCCAGGATATCCCCTGTGGGCCATAGACCTTATAAATACCCCTTCTATCCTTTCAGCACCCCTCATCCTAACCCTATCACCTAATAATGCACCGTTACTTTTTATACTTGTTGGGTCTATGGCAATGATACCTATTTTTTTGCCCATCTCTGAAAATTTTATGGCAAGCTTGTCTATGATAGTGCTCTTCCCTGACCCTGGTGCACCTGTTATTCCTACGATATGGGCCTTTCCAGTATGAGGGAATAGGGCAGCAATGGCTCTATAACCCTCTTCTCTACCTTCTTCTATCATAGAAATGAGGCGGGCTGCGCTGGCCTCATTGCCATCAAGTATCTTTTTTATAAGCTCCATATCCTGAGGTATCTTTCTTAAGCTTCCTTTTTATAAGTTTTTTTCCTCTCGTGATGTGTTTTCTGATGAGGTTTTCAACCTGTGAGGCCTTTTTTTGACGCATAAGTTTAATCATGTCCTTGTGGTCCTGTATGGAAATCTCTGCCATACCAGAATAACGGAAGATTATCTTTCTAAACCTGTATATGAAGTCCCTTAGGTCATTGATGATATTATAAAGCCTCTCGCTTTTTGCAGTCCTGTAGAGTCTATCATGGAATTCTGTATTGAGACGGACAATCTCCTCCATATCATGGGCCCTCATACATTCTTCTTCTCTCTGGACTATATCCTCAAGGGCCAAGATATCCTCTTCCTTTGCCTTTAATGTGGCCAGATAGCCTGCGTAACCCTCAAGGACACCCCTTATACCAAAGACCTCATCGATGTCTTCATCAGTAATATGACTCACGGCAAAGCCGCCCCTGGGGAGTTTCCTTATGAGTCCTTCTTTTTCTAATTTTTGTATTGCCTCTCTGATAGGGGTTCTACTTGTCCCCATCTCATCGGCAAGTTTTTCTTCTATCAGCCTTGTGTTTGGTCCAAGATCCCCGTTTAAAATTGTGGCCTTTAGATTCCTATAGACCTGTTCCCTTAAAAACCTTCCCTTCCTTATAGTTGGACCACTATCTGAAAATTCCATCTTGCCCCCAGGGAAAATTTTTATTAGATAATCTTCTTTGATTTCATCTCCTCGAGTTGCTCCCTTGTATAGCCAAGGGTTTCACAGTATATCTTCTCATTATGTTCACCGAATCTTGGAGGGAAGGGGAGCTTTCTGTTCACAGCTTTGACAAAACTTGTTGTGAATGGAGGCGGTGCAAGATATATTGTTAAGCCCGTCTTTTCATCTGTTGAAGACAGCATCTCATCTTTTACATAGGGGTCTTCCATTACCTCTTCAATGGTATTAACCCTTGATATAGGTATAGTGGCAGCAGTGAAGACCTTGATAAGCTCATCGGTAGTATAATTTTTGGTTATGGCCTCGATAGCCTTGTTGAGATTGTCCACATCTTTTATCCTGCCTTCGTTGCGGGCGTATTCAGGCTTGGCAAGGGAAGCAAAGCCCTCTATCTGGAGCATCCTCTCCCATTGTATATCATTTCCAACAGCTATATAGGCATAGCTGTCCTTTGTCTTGTAGACACTCACAGGGGCAAAGAATTCATGGGTGTTTCCCCTTCTTGTTATCTTTTTATTGAATGATTTTGTCTGGGTAATAGGGACTGTGAGCCAAGATGTGGTGCTCTGGAACATGGATAGGTCTATCCTTGAGCCCTCACCTGTCATTGCCCTTTTATACAGGGCCTTCATGATAAGACCATATGCATGTTCACTTGTCCCCATATCAGGTAGCGGCACGCCAAGCACATAGGGAGGGCCATCTTTATCGCCTGTGAGGTCCATCAGGCCACCCCTTGCCTGGAGTATGGGGTCATAGGCAGCCTCATTGCTCTGAGGACCAAACCCAGTTAACCCTACCCATATAATGTCCTTTTTTATAGAACTTACAGTCTCGTAGTCTATCCCGAGTTTTTTATAGTTTCTCGGGAGCTGGTTTGTAGCAAAGATATCAACCTTTAATTCAATAAGTAGCTTTTTGAATACCTCTGCACCCTCAGGTGTCCCTAAATCCAGGGTTATAGCCTCTTTATTACAATTGATGGCAAGGAAATAGGTATACATCCTGTCTTCATTTAACCTGTTTTCACCAACCCTTCTGTTTGGATCCCCGTATACAGGGTGCTCCATCCTTATTACTCTTGCACCATCCAGCGATAATCTGTAGGAAAGGTAGGGTAGAACTGTTGCCTGTTCAAGAGAAAGGACTGTGATGTTTTTAAAGATTTCATGGTCTTCCATAATTACCCCCTTTGCATACTGTATACAATTTTTTACTTCACAACTATATTATCACTGCTTGTTTTTGTCAAGATATTTTGTATACGAAAAAAGACTTTTATTTGTATTTCCATTTCAATATGTTATTTGATATAAACATGGTAAGGTTGTTAAAGTTGTATAGCAAGGGGGTAAATTGAAAAAGATAATTATCTTGCTTTTCATATCTATGGTCTTATTGTGTATGGCCAAAATAACCAATGCTTATGATAGATTTCATTTTCAGGTAGGTATGGGTGTATTAATGGTTAATAAGGCTGATAACCTCTGGGGAAATGGCTACCAGTCACTGACGAGCCTTAATAGGTCACCTAAGGCAGCAACCCAGATTATACCCTTTCCAGTATTTGATATAAAGCACATAAGAGATAAGGGTGCTACTGAATTTTATATCAACACAACAACACAGGAAGCCGGTAGCATGGCAATAGGTGCCAGAAAGAGATTTAAAAAAAGTGCAATAGATGCCTTTGGTTTTGTATCATTGATATCAAAGGCATGGAAGAATCCATATGTCCTGAATAGAGATGGTACGTCTTCGAGAGAATTCGGCGGGAAGATTACCTATTATAACATCGTCAATAGCAATATCAATCTCTCATACAGGATACAACAGACAGACATATCAGATGATGTAATAGGCGACATAAATCGAGACCTCAGAAGAGACGGATTAGCCCATGCCCCTGGCATTAGCTATACATACAGAATAGCTGAAAAATACATGCTCATCCCTGGTTTTATATATGAAAAAGGCAAATATAAAGGGGCGAGCAATAGCTATGACAGTTATGAGTTCTCTCTTGACTTTGTATATAATGAAAAAGACTTAAATTTTATTACAAAGGCCACCAGAAAGAGGGCATTATTTGACAAGATCCATCCCATTTTCGGCGAGACACGAAAAGAGGATAACTATGGTTTATCTGCCGTGATAAACATCTTGAACCCCTTTGGTTTCAAAAAATATTTCTTTTCTATGGGTGCTGTGGTAAATGAGACATATTCAAACATAAATTTTTTTGATAAATACGGGATTATTGGTTTTGTAAGGGCAGGCTATCAGTTTTAAAGGTTTTTAATGGTTCAGTGTAAGTTTTATCAAAATCTGAAAATTTCAAAAATTTTAATGTGAGCCTTATATTTTGATTAAAAAATCTTGACAATATGAGGGATATATAATAATTTTCACAATCAATCTGAGGCTTTTTAATAGGGTCTTAAACTGCTTTAGAAAATTGGAATCACCCTTTTTATTTATCTTTGAAAGGAGGTAAGTCTGTATGTCAAATGATACAAAGGTCTTTGGTATGTCTGCTGAAGCAGGCAGGTGGGTGTTTGTTTTTCTTGGCATGGTTGTTGATATGTGTCTTGGTGCTGTCTATGCCTATAGTGTCTTTAAAAAACCCCTGGAAGAGCTTTTTAAGATAAGCGCAACTCAGGGTGGTCTGCCGTATATGATCTTTATTGCTGTATTCTCCCTATTCACATTTTTTTCTGGTAAATTTCTGGACAAATTTGGTCCCAAGATAGTCATGATGGTGGGCGGCATAGTAGTAGGTATAGGATGGATGCTTACATACTTTGCCACAAACATAACAATGGTGGTCATTACCTATGGGATTATAGGTGGTGCAGGTGTGGGTATTGTATATGGTGGGCCTGTATC
>JAOAHW010000105.1 GCA_026415015.1 Syntrophorhabdaceae bacterium | reverse complement strand
CACCCACGCGGCGTCGCTGGGTCAGGCTTTCGCCCATTGCCCAATATTCCCCACTGCTGCCTCCCGTAGGAGTCTGGGCCGTGTCTCAGTCCCAGTGTGGCTGGTCGTCCTCTCAGACCAGCTACCCGTCATAGCCTTGGTAGGCCATTACCCCACCAACAAGCTGATAGGCCATGGACTCATCCTCAAGTGATAGCCAGAATAAATTCAAGCCACCTTTTACCACACAACTTGTGTTATGTGGTCTTATTCGGTATTAGCCCCACTTTCGCAGGGTTATCCCGATCTCAAGGGCAGATTATCCATGTATTACTCACCCGTCCGCCGCTCTACTCGCCCCCGAAGGGACTTTCGCGCTCGACTTGCATGTGTTAGGCACGCCGCCAGCGTTCGTTCTGAGCCAGGATCAAACTCTCAAATAACACCTTAGACTCTTGATTAATTGAACGTGGACCTGCTATTTTGTTTTCAAAGAACAGGATAAACAAAAAATTAACTTAAAATTAACAGTAACCAAAAGCAGTATTAAGTATACTTATTTTATTTTATTTGTCAAGGGATTGGTTAAAAAAAAATTTAATTTATATAACTGTAGAATTTCAAAGGAGATACTGGTAGAATAAAAAGGCTGTTAAAAAAATATTTTATTTTTTACATATGGAAAACAAATTCCCTTACTTTAAGGACATAACACTTCAAGATATCCATATATTTAAAGAGAGTTTTAGCCAGTATAGACCCCAGGCTTCAGAATGGACATTTACCAATCTTTTTATATGGAGAGGACATTACAGGTTTCAGTGGGCTATATACAAAGACTGGATTCTAATAATCTTTTCTGATAACAACGGACAACTCAAAGCATACCAGCCTGTCGGGCCACCATCAAGGGGAGAGATAACCCTTATGTTGTTAGAGTGGTTAAGGGATGAAAAGAAAACAAAAGATCCTGTAATAACCAAGGCGGATGAGAGATTGATAAAAGAGATCGCTGGAATTGAATATCTTTTAATAAAACCCGAGAGAGAACACTTTGACTATGTATATCTAAGGGAGGACTTGATAAACCTCTCGGGGAATAAATATAGGTCAAAAAGAAATCATATTAACAAGTTGTTGAAAACATATAATGCAAAGTATGATGTACTAAGTACAATCTATATCGAAAGCTGTCTTCAATTACAGGAAAAATGGTGTCAACAGAGGCGGTGTGAAGAAGATATGAGTCTATTAGGTGAATGGGAGGCAGTCAAAGAGATATTAACCTATTATGACTTCCTTGATATAACGGGAGGTGTAATAATCATTGACGATGAGGTTAGGGCATTTACATTAGGCGAGATGTTGAATAAAGATACCGCTGTTATACACATAGAAAAGGCTGACGCTGATATACCAGGATTATACCCTCTCATCAACCAGAGATTTTGTAAATATGGGCTAAACAACGCCTATTATATCAATCGGGAGCAGGATCTGGGTATTCATGGACTCCGTGAGGCAAAACTCTCATATCACCCCCATCATTTTGTTGAGAAATTTTCTATAAGTATAAGCTGAAAGATGTTCAGAAACCTTTGAAGGCTATATGTCGGTCTTATCACAGGCTTTTATAAGGTATCAGGATCCTGAATGTGCTGCCCTGACCTTCTTCGCTCTCTACCTCTATTCTACCCTTATTTGCCTCCACAAGCCTCTTACAAAGAGAAAGACCAAGACCTGTGCCCTCTCCTTTCTCCTTTGTGGTGTAGAATGGCTCGAATATCTTATCTAACACCTCTTTTTTTATCCCTACTCCATTATCAGCAACAGATATAAACACATGATCCCCATCTTTACCGGTCTCTATCTTTATCAAACCGCCTCCAGGCATTGCCTGGGCTGCATTCATTATAAAATTTACAAGGGATTGCTGTATATGGATCTTATCTACCTCTACCAAAGGCAGATTATCAGTCTTTGAGACCTCGAGCTCCACATTTTTAAACCTTGTGAGGTGATGCTCCATAAATAAGATTGTATCATCTACCACGTCATTAAGATTTAAAGTTTCTATCTTAGGCTCCTCCATCCTTGAAAAGTTAAGAAGCCTTGCAAGGACATCTGAGAGTCGGCTTGCCTCTTTTTCAATAAACTTGGAATATTTATTGATCTGTTCAATATCCCTTGTCTTTTGTATCCTTTTAGCGAATCCCTGAATTGATATTAGGGGATTTTTTATCTCATGGGCAATAGAGCTGGCAAGCTCACCAAGGGCAGATAGTTTATTTGCCTTTATAAGCTCATTCTCGATTCTCTTTAGTCTCTCTGTCTTATCCCTGAGCTCTGTAAATCGTTCATTTAATGCATTATAGACATCATTTAATTCTTTTATATGGGCATCGAGGAGCCTGCTTCTTGTATCAGTAAGGCTCTTTACATCTTCGAGTTCTATCTCGAGTTCCTGTATCCTTCTTTTTAGTCTCTCATATTCTTCCATTTAAAAAATTCTCAATATAAAAGAATATTAAATTCACAGTAGTTATAGCCTACAGACCAGCTTTTAACCTGCGTTGACCTTGCCTTTTTATTATAAACCTTCTCCATAAGACCTGCAATGATACCGCTTTCCAGGTCGCAGAACATCTCACCAGTATAAGTAAAACCTGCACAGGTTATACATTCATATAGTTTTACAATAAGGTGATCTCCGTCGATAACCTCTACCTCCGGTTTCCCAATCCTCAATTTAATAATCTCATCTTTGAATGCCTCCAGATCACTGGCACCTATCATATTGCCCACCTTTTTACCTATCATATAGAGTGCTGCGCCTGAGCTCTCTCCCAGTATCTCCCTCATACCTATAATCCTTAATATCCTGAACAGTTCCAGTGGAACGCTATCTCCCAGTTCAGGTCGCACAACATTTTTCAATTCCTCAATGGTATATTCCCGCATCAAATCCCCCTTTTTATTTTATTCATCTTGAGGACACGTATCATATCATTATGTATTAATCCATTAGAGGCAACAATCTCATCATCATAAATACTGAATTTCTCTCCCTGAAAATCAGTTATAACACCCCCAGCCTCCTCCACCATGAGACAACCTGCTGCCATATCCCATGGATTAAGTTTTATCTCCCAGAAGCCATCAAACCTTCCACAGGCAAGATAACAAAGATTAAGGGCTGCTGAACCATCCCTCCTTATGGCCTGTGCCTCATAGATAAA
>JAOAHW010000213.1 GCA_026415015.1 Syntrophorhabdaceae bacterium | reverse complement strand
ATCTCATCCCTTATCCTTATAAGGACTGCAAGGATGGTAAGCCCTGGGATTACCCTTATCTGGTAAGACCTAAACTGGGCACCATCATAAGGTTTTTTTGCGTCATATCTGAGTATCTTAAAGGTGTATGCAGTCTCTTTTATCAATATTTCCTCTCCATGGGCTGATATCTTGTAATAGTCACATCTTTAAAAGATATCTCAGGGTTGCCGTCTGCTCCAGGCCTTGCTATGGTGTGCTTTAGCCATTTTTCATCATCCCTTGTAGGGAAGTCCCTCCTTGAATGAGAGCCACGACTCTCCTCCCTTAGGTATGCACCTATTGCTATTGTATGGGCAACCTCAATCATATATCCAAGCTCTATGGCATTTAAAAGCTCATAGTTCATATGGGGGTCTGAAGAAGAGACCCTTACGTCCTTGTATCGGGCCTTTATCCTTAATATATTTTCGATTGCTGTCTCCAGTTCATCCTTTTTTCTGAATATACCTACATTAGTGCTCATATTTTTGCTTAAGTCTGCATGTATTGAGAATGGCCTCTCGCCTTTATTTTGGACAATCTTTTTTATTGTGTCTTCCATGTGAACAAGTTTATTGTTGATTGGTTTTTCATCAGGGGTGATATTATTTTCCTGGAGGAATTCATCTATGGCTATGGCAGATAGTTTTCCAAATACTATGGTGTCAAGGAGTGAATTACCACCGAGCCTGTTTGCACCGTGGACACTCACACAGGCACACTCACCAGCTGCATAGAATCCTTTGACCTCTGTAGCTGCCTTTTCATTGGTGTCTATACCGCCCATGGAATAGTGTTGACACGGCATAATAGGGATGGGCTCTTTTATGGGGTCTATACCGAGAAAGTCTATGCAGATGTTCCTTATACCTGGGAGTTTTTCAAGGATCTTCTGGGCACCTAAGTGCCTTATATCGAGTTTTATGTATCTGCCCAGGGGATGTTCAAAACCCCTTCCCTCATCTATCTCAGTCTGGATACTCCTTGAGACTATGTCTCTCGGTGCAAGCTCCATCATCTTGGGTGCATATCTCTCCATGAACCTCTCATTTTTATTGTTGATGAGATAGCCTCCCTCACCACGGCATGCCTCTGTCATGAGGATATTTGTGCCAATGAGGCCTGTGGGGTGGAACTGGACAAACTCCATATCCTTAACAGGGACTCCTGCCATATATGCTATGCCAATGCCGCTTCCTGTATTGATGAGGGCATTTGTAGAATACTGATATACCCTGCCATAGCCACCTGTGGCAAAGACTGTTACTTTAGATTTCATAGGTACTATTGCACCATTTATGAGGTCAAAGGCAATGACACCGTGACACTGGCCATTGTCTGTGACAAGGGCTATGACATACCACTCAGAATAGACCTTCACGCCTTTTGATACAGCCCTCTCATAAAGGGTATTGAGTAGTACATGACCTGTTATATCAGCAGAATAGCATGTCCTTGGATACCCTGCACCACCAAAGGGCCTCTGTGCAATCGAACCATCAGGAAACCTGCTGAATGGACAACCCCAGTGCTCCATCTCATACACAATAAGTGGGGCCTGTCTACACATGATCTCCACTGCATGCTGGTCTGCAAGGTAGTCACTGCCCTTTACTGTATCAAAGGTGTGTTTCTCCCATGAATCATCCTTGGCATCCGGGTGGTTGGCAAGGGATGCATTTATCCCACCCTGGGCTGCAATAGAGTGGGATCTTATGGGATGGACCTTTGACAGGAGGGCCACATTGTATTTTTCACAGAGCCCTACTGCTGCCCGGAGTCCAGCAAGACCCCCGCCTACGATGATGATGTCATGGCTAAGCATAGCTATGAGACAATAAAGTAAATGTAAATCAGTACCAGAGAGATGATGCCTGCTACAATATTAGATAGCCAGAAGAGCTTTTTTTCCTGCCTGTAGCCAAAATCTATCAAGATTGTCCTTAGCCCGTATATACTGTGGAAGGTAAAGAGTATAAGAATGAGGACATCTATCACAGGCTGTCTGTGTAAGCTCAGAGCCCAGTCAGGTTTATTCTCCTTTGTAAAAAGAAAGAAACTTGTAAGTATTTTGATACCGAATAGAATTATAAGGGATACGCCACTAATCCTGTGAAAAAGCCATATAAACATTACAATTTTCTAATTAACAATTGAAAAAAAACTTGTCAAGGAAATTTTTAATTTTTTTAAAAAATTTTAGGGATAAAAAAAACTTGACTTTTTTCCTAAAACAACAGAATAATAAACATACTTTGCCAGATTAAAAGCCTAAAAAAAATATTAAAACATAGCATTTTTTGAGAGGACTTACTATTTAATCGATATGGAAGATGAAAAGCAATACTGCCAAGCTCAAGATGATGAGATAAATCTAATAGATCTCCTAAAGGTTATATTAAAGAATCTCAAATTCATAGGGGTGATTGTAGCGGTGGTGGTGGTGGGAACCGCTATTATCTCCCTTATTATGACCCCTACCTATGAATCAAAGGCAGTTATAATCCCTTCAGGTGTTATATCAAAAGATACAGGTGCTACAAGCTTTCTGCTTACACAGTTCGGTATCGCCCCTCCTGCATCGCCCATATCCTCTGAGATTGTCAATCTACTCAAGAGCAATGTCTTAAAGGAGAAGATAATAAAACGTCATGACCTGCTAAAGGTGCTTCTTGGGGATAAATATAAAAAGGATGAGGATGAGAATAAACTTATCTGGAGGGGCATAAGGGCATTAAATAATATGACTAAGATAAATTTTGTCCAGAAAGATAATATTGTGGAGATTACTATTGGCTATAAAGACCCAAAGATTGCAAGGGACCTGGTAAATTATACCCTTACAGAACTCACAGATTATATGAGTAGTGAGGCAAAGAGGGTGGCAGAGACAAACAAGAAATACCTGGAATCACAGATAGAGAAGACATCAGACCCTTTCATAAAGACAAAGCTTTATGCCCTTATTGCCCAGCAGCTTGAGACTGCCATGATGGCTGAAGTAAAAGAGAATTTTGCCTTTAAGATCCTTGATGCACCGAGGGTCCCTGACAGGAGGTCAAAACCAAAGAGGACACAGATGGTCCTCATTGCCTTTGTGGTTTCAATTTTTATTGGTATCTTTGCGGCATTTTTAAGGGAGTATTTTAATAAACAGCAAAAAGCCATAAAAGAGCTAAAAGAGACCGCAGGCCTAAAGAGACCTGGTTTTTTTAAAAGGAAAGGTTAGGGGGTTTTGTAGTGAATAGATGGTTCTTAATAATTTTATGGTTAAATCTAATGGTGTTTGCAGGATTTGCTATTACTAATGCCCAGCAGCCACCAGGTGTTGCCCCTGGCATGGTTATACCAGGACAGCCTGCCATATACCCAGCAGTTACAGGTTTCTCAGGGCAACAACCAGGAAGGGCAGTCCCTCAGGCACAACAACCAGCACTACAGGCACAGACTACCCAGCCCCAGATGACCCCAACCCCTGCCCTACAGGTACAGACACCACAGCAGCTAACTCCACAGCAGGCAGAGGCATTAAAAAGATTGACCCCGGATCAGCAAAAGGCCATACAAACAGAGCTTGGCAAGACAGGGGGCCAGTTAACCCCTGAGGCAATAGAGGCACTGAAGGTAAAGCCAGAGTTTCAACTGCTCACCCCGGAGGATGTCATAAAAGGTAAGGAGGCCTTAGAGAGAAAAGAGAAAGAGGGTGAAAAAAAGGAGCCAGAGAAGAAAATAACAGATATAAAAGCTGAAAAAAAGTTAATAGAAGAAAAACCTGGAGAAAAAACGCTTTTTGACAGATTCAGGAGGGTAGGTGGCTACCAGGACATACCACTGGATATAAGACCCTTTGGATATGACTTCTTTCAGGAGGCAGCAGTAAAGGTAATCACTGACAGAAAAGATATCCCTGTTCCAAGCCAGTATGTCATAGGCCCAGGGGATGAGGTAAAGATACTCCTGTGGGGTAGGGTGAATGCCCAGTATAACCTCATAGTTGATAGAAATGGAAACATAACAATCCCCCAGATAGGGCCCATACCTGTAGCAGGGTTAACATTTGAGAATATGTCAAAACACCTCATAAAGCAGGCAGAACAGATTGTAGGGGCAAATATTGACATAACAATGGGTGCATTAAAGAGTATACCCATCTTTGTCCTCGGTGATGTAAAAAGACCTGGGGCATATACTGTAGGCTCATTCGCTACTATAACAGATGCCCTTCTTATAGCAGGTGGTCCATCCTACATAGGAACCATGAGAAATATCCAGCTTAAAAGAAAGGACCATGTAGTTGTCACCTTTGACCTGTATGACCTGCTACTAAAAGGAGACAAATCAAAGGATGTGATACTCCAGGCAGGGGATGTAGTGTTTGTCCCTGTGGCAGGGCCTGTTGTAGGTATAGCAGGCAATGTAAAAAGACCAGCCATATATGAGTTGAAGGATAAATCCACCTTGTATAATTTATTTGAGCTTTCAGGAGGTATATTACCAACTGCGTACACTCAGCAGATACAGGTAGAGCGGATTATTAAAAATGAAAACCAGATAATCTTTGATATAGATGATAAAGATATATCAAAATCTAAAAATATAATATTACAAGACGGAGACTTTATTAAAATTTTTTCAATAGTTGACCGTGATGTTAATGTTGTTCATTTACTTGGAAATGTAAAGAAACCAGGTAAATATGAGTATAAAGATGGGATGAAGGTTTCTGACTTATTAAAAGATTACACTGAGCTACTCGAAGAGACATATTTTGATTATGCCCTAATAAAAAGGCTTAAACCTATAACCTTAGAAACACAGCTTATACCCATAAATTTAAATAAATGTCTTTTCCAAGATAAATCTCATAACATTGAGCTCAAGCCCCAAGATACACTGTATATATTCTCAAAGTGGTTTTTTAAAGATAGACCATATGTAACAGTAGAAGGTGAAATAAGAAGACAAGAAAAACAGTTCCAGGATATAAGAGGTGAATCAAGATATTTGGTAAAAGGCTCTTTTTTTGAAGAAATTGCTCCCCATGAAGATGAAAAAGCTAAGAAGGAAAAGGAAACTGAACAAGCTTATATTGACCTATACTTAAAAGGAAAGATAAGAGTTGATGAGACCGAGAGAGAAAGAATTGAGAGATATCTACAAGAAAGGGCAAAGGCTGAGAGAGAGGAGAAAAAAGCTGTTAGAGTTCTTCTCAGAGAAAACATGAGAGTCAAAGATGCCATATTAACAGCCGGTGGTTTGACTGAAGATGCTTATTTGTTTAAAGCTGAAATTGTTCGTAAAGATTCAAATGGTAGATATGAGAGGTTATATTTTAACCTTGATAATGCGATGAAGGGCTCGATAGATGATAATCTGTTGTTACAAGACAATGACAGAATAATCATACATTCCAAAGCTGGTTATGTTTATCCACAAAGAGTCTTTATTGACGGTGAGGTTTTAAGACCAGGCCCATATTATTACACAGAAAATATGACTGTTAAAGACCTCATCTTTGCAGCCGGGAATATCCTTGAGTCTGCGTATCTTGAGAGTGCTGATGTATCATTTCAGATAATTGACTATGGAAAAAGTTCAACTATTGAGCATAGGAAGATAAATCTCAGAAAGGTTTTGGAGGGAGATCTCAACCATAATATTATCCTCAAGCCCTATTCAAGGGTTTTTGTCCAGAAGATCCCTGACTGGAGGAGGGAGCAGTTTGTTACCCTAAGCGGTGAGGTATGGTTCCCAGGTAGATATATTATAAAAAAAGGAGAGACTCTATCGTCTATTATAGAGAGGGCAGGTGGGTACACTGACAGGGCATATCTTAGGGGTGCAGTATTTACGAGGAAAAGGGTGCGAGATCTTCAGCAGAAAAACCTTGAGGAGATGATATTAAGGCTTGAGAAGGACATAATGGCTGAAAGCAATGTGAGACTTTCAACTGCCTTGTCTGCAGAAGAAGTGGCAGGTATAAAGGCACAGCAGGAGGGGACACAGAGGCTTCTCGATGCATTAAAGAGGACCCAGGCAACAGGGAGGATGACCATAACCCTTGCCCATCCCAGGCTTTTGAAAGGCAGCGAGTTCGATGTGGAGCTTGAGGATGGCGATTCACTATATATACCCACAAAGAACAATGTAGTCCTTGTGGCAGGTGCAGTCATGGTGCCAGGGAGTTTCATCTATAATGAGACATTAGACCATGATGCCTATATAACTAAGGCAGGTGGTCTTACAAGGTATGCAGACACAAAGAATATGTTTATCCTCAAGGTAGACGGCAGTGCTGTCAAGATACCCAATAGATTTATAACATGGAGCAATGAAAACGCAAGGTGGGAGGTAACAGCATTCGGCGAGGAGAGAAAGATGCTTGAGCCTGGCGATACAATAGTGATTCCAGAGAAGATAGAGGCAATAGCATGGATGAGGGGTCTAAGGGACATTACCCAGATACTTATGCAGATGGCTATAACAGGCGGCCAATTAAAATACATGTATAGAAATAATTAATAGGTCTGCTATCTTGTCTAAGATATGTATCAGGGTGTGATATAAATCACTTGTCTGTTGTACTGATATGTGATTAAAATAATATCTGCTAATTAAGCATGAAAAAGACAGCAGCAAGACGCTTGCTTATTGGTATTGACAACACTATTTTTTTAAGATATTAATTGTTTTTGTTCAAAAATTGAACATTTTCGTTTTTATTAAATTTTCAGGCTAATATAGGCTCATAGGGCGGTAGCCTGTCTTAAAAATGAAAGACAATGAATTCTACATCTTAAAAGAGCTTTCTCTAAACAGTAACCTTACACAACGTGAACTCTCAAACAGACTCGGACTTAGCCTTGGTGGAATAAATTATGTATTAAGGGCACTTATAAAAAAGGGATATGTAAAGATGCAGAAATTTAAGGACTCCCATAACAAAGCAAGATATATATACATATTAACGCCAAAATGGGCATATGATAAGGCAAAACTAACGAGTAGTTTTATAAATTCTAAGATCGCTGAATACGAAAATCTCCAGAGAGAGATAGAGCAGCTTAAAAAAGATATCGAGTAGAATCAAAAATAGTAACTCTCATGGTTTTGATGGAATCATTCTCAATAAAGAGCTATAATTAATAAGAATTAAAAAAACATGGGTAGTGGATACTAATAAAATTTTTCATTGCATATAAATTTTTATTAGGTTTATTGTATGCCATATAGCATAAAGATAATGAGAGAGATTGAAGAGCTTGACCCTAAAATAAAGGCAGCATTTTTTGCTGTCCTTGAAGAGATAGAGAAAAGCCAGAGAGAGACAGTAAAACGCAGTGATTTCATTGAATTATCTCGAATTGTATCAGAGCTTGGCATTAAAGTGTCCGAGCTTGCAGAGGCTGTCTCTTATACACATCT